>CAYWWL010000185.1:0-4721 GCA_964461925.1 uncultured Caulobacterales bacterium
TCCCGACGCCCAGGACGACAAGCTGGATCGCATCGACTTCGCCGCCGGGCCGCTCGCGTTCGCCTTGGCGGCGACGCCGGACCCTAACGCCGGCGTCGACGACGTCACAGGCGCGGCGCGGCTGCGCGAAAGGCTTGAGACCGCTTATGGCGATGCCGGCGCGCCGGCGCGGCTCGCCGCGGCGCTCGCCAGCCTAGAGAACGACCCGGCCTTAATGGCGTTGGTGAATGACGCGATATTCCGTTTCTGGCCGCTATTGACCGCCCGCCTGTTCGCGCAATTGGATGCGGACTATGTCGACATTGACGCCCTGCCGGCGTCATTGACGACGCGATACCGCGCCGCCGACGGCCGATTGCGAGTCGATTTGTTGCCGGCCGAGGACGTGCGCGACCGTCGTGCGCTCAAGGCCTTCGTCGATGACGTGGCGACAGCGTTCCCCGACATTGGCGGCGGCGCGATCCAGACCCAAAAGGCCGGCGAGATCATCGCTGAAGCGATGATCCAGGCGACATTGATCGCCTTCGGCGTGATTACGATCTTCCTATGGCTATTGTTGCGACGGCTCGACGACGTGCTGTTTATGCTGTTCCCGATCGCCCTCGCCGCCGTGCTCACCGCCGGCGCCGGCGTCATTTTCAACATTCCGTTCAACTACGCCAACGTCATCGTCTTGCCGTTATTGTTGGGCATCGGCGTCGATAGCGGCATTCATTTGGTGATGCGCCATCGGCATCTGACCGAAGACGCAACCGTCTTCGGGACCTCGACCCCGAGCGCAGTTTTGTTCTCAGCCTCGACCACTGTGGCGTCCTTCGGCAGCCTGATGCTGTCGCCCCATCGGGGCACCGCCAGCATGGGCGAACTCTTGTCGATCGCCATCGCATTCACCTTAATCTGCACCCTAATCGTCCTGCCGGCCGCGATTCGCCTGCGCGGCGGCGTCGCTGCCGGCGGCGGCAAAAAGACCAGCGCACACGAAAAATCGGCGTCTTAATCGACCGGAAACCGACGGAATATGGGAATTTTGCGCTTGATCGCGGAATTTTTACCCTGTCGTGCTGAAATTACGCCGCAATTGGCTCATATAGCAGAGACGTTCCGGCGACCTCGTCTAGCGACGCCGCGCCTGACGATTGGGGCTTCGCCGCCTGTGGTTCCGGTATGTGTCCCCTCCGGTGAATGAGGAGAGTAAAATGATCAGATTCAATCGCCGCGCCGCCGGTTCAAAAAACTGGCTCGCCGCCGCCGCAGTCGGCGCTTTGCTCGCAGCGCCCGCTTGTGCGCAGGACGCCGCGGCGACCGAACCGGCTGAGGCCAGCGCGCCGGCGAGCCCCGACGCCGACGCGGCGAGCGAACCCGTGGACGCGGAAGCCGCCGTGGTCACGTTCGTCCAAACCTTGATCGACGACGCGGCGGCTGCGCTGACGGCGGAAGAAAGCACCGACGAAGAACGCCTGAAGGGTTTTCAGACAGTGCTCGGCGACGGCTTGGCGCTAAAGACATTGGCCAAGTTCATGGTCGGCCGCAGCGTTTATGATTCAATGGATGAAGCGCAGAAGGCGCGCTATGACGCGATCTTCCCCGATTACATCACCAAGCAATACGCCGAACAATTCGACGGCATCCTCGGCCAGCCTTTGGAGGTGACCGAGACGACGCCATTTCGCAAAGACATCTTTGTCCGGACGAAGTTCATTCGCGACGAAGGCCAGCCGATCAACGTCGACTGGCGCGCGCGGTCACTGAAATCCGGCGGTCATAAATTGATCGACATCGTCGTCAATGGCGCCTCGATCATGTCGGTGAAGAAAAGCGAATTCGCGGGCTTTATCGAGAAGAACGGGGTTGACGCTCTGCTTAGCCGCCTGGAAAGCGAAGCCGCAGGCGCGTAAGCCTCGCCATTTTTGGGTTCGATCGGCAATTTGCCTCGCCTCCGGTTTGCGCTATTCAAGCTATTGAGAGCGCGGCGAGAGGATCGGACCCAATGACCATCGACAGCACGAAACGCAGGGAAGTGCGCGCGGCGTGCGGCGCGTTCCTCCTGGTGGCGTTCGCCGATTCGAACTTCGACGGCGCGGAAGAGGCGCGTCTGCTTTCGGGCCTGGCGAACACAAAATCCTTCCAGGACTTCGACGCCGGCTTGATGCAAAGCGAATACAACACTCTCGTCGCCGCCTTCGAAAACAGTTACGCCGAGGCTTCCCGAGTCGTGCTCGCCGACGTAGCCTGGGCCGCGAACGACGACGACCTGGTCGAAATCATTATGACCTCGGCGCGCGCGGCGATCGTCGCCGACAGTCGGCTCGAGCCCCAGGAAGAAACTGCGATCGCGATGATCGAGAGCGCCCTTGGCGTCGAACACGGCGCCATTTAAGCGATATTTAGGAGAGCGAGCATGGTCGAGGCGAACGCCCCGCGCGTTTTAGGGTTTATCGGCGGCTCCGGCCTTTACGCCGTCGACGGGCTCGCCGAACGCCGCGAGGAGTTCTACGACACCGGGTGGGGCGCGCCGTCAGGCCCAGTCGTGTTCGGCCGCATCGGCGACACCGAAGTGCGCTTTCTCCCCCGCCATGGAGCCGGCCACACGAGGCCGCCTTCGGACGTGAACTATCGCGCCAATATTGAGGCCATGAAGCGCGCCGGCGTCACCGACATCGTTTCAATATCCGCATGCGGTTCATTCAAGGAAGAGCTGGCCCCGGGAACCTTCGTCGTGGTCGATCAATTCATCGATCGCGCCGTGCATCGGCCGAATTCGTTCTTTGGGCCCGGCTGCGTCGCCCACGTGTCGATGGCCGACCCGGTTTGTCCCGCTCTCGCGGACGCAGCGACGGCGGGCTGCGCGGCGCTGGAGATCAAGCACGCTAAGGGCGGCGTCTATCTGTGCATGGAGGGGCCGCAATTCTCGTCACGGGCGGAATCGCTGCTCTACAAATCTTGGGGCTGCGACGTCATCGGCATGACCAACGCCACCGAAGCGAAGCTCGCGCGGGAAGCGGAGCTGCCCTACGCCACCGTCGCCATGGTCACTGATTATGATTGCTGGCGCGAACACGAAGCGGCGGTTGACGTCGCCTCAGTGCTGGCGGTGATGGCGAGCAACACCGCCAACGCCAAGCGCTTGGTGGTCGATCTCGCCGCGCGGCTGGGGCCGACGCGCGCGCCCTCCCCCATCGGCGTTGAAACCTGTCTTGACTACGCCTTGATCACTGCGCCCGAGGCCCGCGACCCAGCCATGGTCGAGAAACTCAAGGTGGTCGCGGGCCGCGCCTTATCCGCCGATTAGGCGTTGAAGCGGAACAGCATCACGTCGCCGTCTTTAACCAGATAGTCCTTGCCTTCGAGCCGCATCTTGCCAGCTTCCTTCGCGCCGCTATCGCCATTGCAGGCGACATAGTCGTCGAATGAAATCGTCTCGGCGCGAATGAACCCGCGTTCGAAATCGGTATGGATGACCCCAGCGGCCTGTGGCGCAGTCGCGCCGACTTTCACGGTCCAGGCGCGCGCCTCCTTCGGCCCAGCCGTGAAGAAGGTCTGCAATCCAAGCAGATCGAACCCAGCGCGGATCAACCGGTTAAGCCCGGGTTCCTCGAGCCCTAATTCAGCGAGATATTCCGCTTGGTCCTCGTCGGCCAATTGCGCCAATTCCGCCTCGATCTTGGCGGAGATCGCAACCGCCGCGGCGCCTTCCTCGGCGGCGTGTTTCTTCACCGCTTCGGCGTAGTCATTGCCGTCGGCGGCGGATGCCTCGTCGACATTGGCGACGAACATGACCGGCTTCTGGGTCAGCAATTGCAGCCCCTTCCAGGCCTTCTCCTCGTCCTTGTCGATTTCCGCCCGGCGCGCCGGCTTGCCGTCGCGCAGGAATGCGAGCGCCTTATCGACCAATGGCAGCAACGCCTTGGCCTCTTTGTCTTGGCCCTTGGCTTTCTTCTCAAGATTGGTGCGGCGTTTCTCCAGGCTCTCCAAATCGGCGAGCATCAATTCGGTTTCCACCACGTCGAAATCCGTGATCGGATCGATGGTTCCAGCGACATGGGTGACGTCATCGTCGTCGAAACACCGAAGCACGTACACCACGGCGTCAACCTCGCGAATATTGGCGAGAAACTGGTTGCCAAGGCCTTCGCCCTGGGACGCGCCTTTGACGAGGCCGGCGATGTCGACGAATTGCATCCGAGCCGGGACGGTTTCGGCGGACCCGGCGATCTCGGCGAGCTTGAACAGCCGCGTCTCAGGCACGGCCACGTCGCCGACATTCGGCTCGATCGTGCAGAACGGATAATTCTCCGCTTGCGCCGCGGCGGTTTTCGTCAAAGCGTTGAACAGCGTGGACTTACCAACATTCGGTAGGCCAACGATCCCGCATTTAAATCCCATGGTATTCGCTTTCCCAAGCTTTGCGTTATTCGAATCGGCGGCCCGGCGGCCGCGTCAGCATCTATTTCTTTTCCGACCCGCCGTCAGCATCGCCGCCGCGGCCGAACAGTTTCAGCGCGTCGCGAAACGGAGAAGAGGATTTCGGCGCGTCTTGCGCGGCGTCGGCCGCCGTCGCCGATTTGACCGGTTTTGACGCCGGCTTTTGTTTTGGCGCATCGCTCTTGCCGGCGGATTTGCTCTGCGGCGGGGCCATCGCTTGGCCGACGGCGGCGGAGAACTCAGCGTCCCCGTGCAGTAGGCGCGGGGCGGCGCTGACGATGGCGTCGAGCATATCTTCG
>CAYWWL010000186.1:0-4709 GCA_964461925.1 uncultured Caulobacterales bacterium
CGCACGATCAGGATGTCGACGCCCTCGGCGATGTGGTTCTTCAGCGGCGAGCGTTCAGCCATGAACGGCAGCACGGTCGTCGGCCGAAGATTGGCGTAGACGCCGAGTTCTTGGCGCAGGTCCAAAAGGCCCCGTTCCGGCCGAACCGGCGCGTCGTCCCATTTCGGCCCGCCCACGGCGCCGAGCAGCACGGCGTCTGCTTCCTTACACAGACGTTTCGTTTCTTCGGGGAACGGCGTTCCGTCGGCGTCGATCGCCGCGCCGCCAAAAGCGGCTTCGTGGAAGTCAAGATCGAGGTCGAATTGCTTCGCTGCGGTCTGAAGAATGCGATGCGCGCCGCCAACGACTTCTGGGCCAATGCCGTCGCCGGGCAGGAGAGCGATTTTCTGCGTCATGGTGTCCTTGTTGGTTAGCTTGAATGGGACGCTTCGAATGCGGAGATCGCGTCCGATTGATTGAGCAAATGGCCAAGGGAATCGACGCCGTCAAGCAAACACCGTCGGCCGAACCGCTCGATCTGAAAGCTGGCGTTGACGCCGCCATTGGAGGTCGAAATCATTTGCGCTTCCAAGTCAACGGTGAGTTCGACGCCGGGCGTTGCTAGCAAGGCTTGGTGGGTCTCAGGATCGACCTCAATCGGCAATAGCCCGTTCTTTATGGCGTTGCCGGTGAAGATGTCGGCGATCTTCGAACTGATCACCGCTTTGAAGCCGAAATCCATCAACGCCCACGGCGCGTGTTCGCGCGATGAGCCGCAGCCGAAATTCGACCCGGCGACGAGGATCGCGTAGTCGTCGCGGTCGTCTTCTTTAAAGGCGTCGTTTTCAACCCTGGCGCCGGTCTTATCGAAGCGCCAATCGTGAAACGCCGCCGCGCCGAGTCCGGCTCTGCTGGTGGTCGTCAGAAAACGCGCCGGAATAATTTGATCCGTATCAATATTTTCTTGCGGCAAGGCGATGGTGCGCGAGCTGAACTGCGTGATTGCTTCCCGTTTCATGTCGATTAGTCCCCGCTTTCGGAAAGATAGCGCGTCGGGTCGGCGAGGCGGCCTTCAACGGCGCTCGCCGCCGCGGTCGCCGGGCTCGCCAGCACGGTGCGTACGCCCTCGCCTTGACGGCCAATGAAGTTGCGATTCGAGGTGGAGACCACTAGATCGCCCGGCGCGCCTTTGTCGCCGTTCATGGCGATGCACATAGAGCAACCCGGTTCGCGCCATTCCGCGCCAGCGGTTCGAAAGATCTCATGCAGGCCTTCGGCTTCCGCGGCGCGGCGCACTGCTTCGGAGCCTGGCACGATCAGCGCGGTGACGGCGTCGTGCACTTTGCGGCCATTGAGAATAGCTGCGGCCTGGCGCAGGTCGCTCAGGCGGGAGTTGGTGCAGCTGCCGATAAAGACGCGGTCGACGGACATGTCCGAGAACGGCCGATCCGGCGCGAATTGCATATACTCGTTGGCGTGGCGAGCGATGGCGTCGGTCGGGGCCGGCGCCGATCCAGAAACCGGCGCGGCTGCGTCTGGCGAGACTCCAAACGTGATCATCGGGCGGATCGCTGCGGCGTCGACGGTGACGTCGATGTCGTAGCGCGCGTCTGGATCGGCGTTGAGCGACAGCCAGTCGGCGGCGGCTGCGTCGAAATCGTCGCCCTTCGGCGCATGGTCGCGATCGGCGAGCCAGGCGATCGTGGTTGCGTCAGGGCCGACCATGCCGACCCTGGCGCCGGCTTCGATCGACATGTTGCATAGGGTCATGCGCCCTTCCATGGAGAGGCCGCGCACGGCCGCGCCGGTGAATTCGATGGCGCAGCCTTGGCCGCCGTCGGCGCCGATTTGCGCGATCATGGCGAGGGCCATGTCCTTGGCGCTGACGCCAGCCCGCAACTCGCCGTCGAATTGGACGCGCATGGTTTTTGGCTTTCGTTGCAGCACGCATTGGGTCGCGAGCACATGGCCGACTTCCGTCGTGCCGATGCCGAAGGCGAGGGCGCGGAAGGCGCCATGGGTCGAGGTGTGGCTGTCGCCGCAAACGATCGTGCGGCCCGGTTGGGTAAGGCCAAGCTCAGGACCGATCACATGGACGATGCCGCGGCGCGGATCGTCGAGCCCAAACAAGGTTATGCCGTGATCGGCGCAATTCTTAATCAATTGTTGGACTTGCGCTTCGGCCTGGTCGGTAGCGTAGGGCAGGCGGCCGTCAGGGCCAGCCGGCAAGGTCGGCGTCGAATGGTCCAAAGTGCCGAAGGTTCGGTCGGGCCGCCGCACCGGGAGGCCGCGTTCCGCTAACGCGCTGAAGGCTTGGGGCGAGGTCACTTCATGGATCAAATGCAGATCGATATATAGGACCGCCGGGGCTTCGGCGGTCTCCTCCACCACCAAGTGACAGTTCCAGACTTTTTCGAACAGGGTCTGCGGTTGGCTCGACATGGGCGCTACTCTGCGGCGGTTTGACTGGCTGCGGCGCTAGGCGCGACCACGGCTTGATTGACGGCGGCGACGAAAGCGGCGACGGCGGCGTCGGCGACGTCGACTTCCCGCGCTTGGCCAGTATATTGAACGCCGTCGACTTCGACGATCGCTTGGGCGTTGACCAGCGTGTCGTCCTCGTCGGCGGTGTGATGCAGGTCGAGGATGACGATGCGGCCTTTGACCCCGCTAATCGCGCACACCGCGGCGAAGGCCGCGTCGATTGGGCCGCCGCCGTCGCATTGCACGGTTTCCCGCGCGCCATTGTCATGTTTCATCGTCACCCGGGCGTAAGGACGAAGATCGTCTTCTAAATCCGTACGCAACTCAATGCGTCTTGTCCGCCAAGGGCCGGAGCGTCCGTCTTCGGCGGCGCGACCAGTCATCAGCTTGACCACGTCGGCGTCGGTGACTTCCCGGCAGGTGTCGGCGAGGCGCTTAAAGTCCGGGAATATCTCTTCGATCTTCTCTTTCGGCGCGTCGAAGCCTAGCGCTTCTGCGCGGGCTTTTAGAGCATGTTTGCCGGAATGCTTGCCCAGCACGATCGAGTTAGATGGCATGCCGACGGTTTCGGCGTCCATGATTTCATAGGTTCGGCGATTGGCCAGCACGCCGTGCTGGTGGATGCCCGCCTCATGGGCGAAGGCGTTCTTGCCGACGACGGCTTTGTTGCGCGGGATCGGCGCATGGGTGACGCGCGAAAGAGCCGTGCTCGCGGGATAGATTTTCGTCGTGTCAATCTGCGTGTCTACGCCGAAATAATCTTTGCGGGTATGTAGCGCCATCACAGCTTCTTCCAAGGAGCAATTGCCCGCGCGTTCGCCAATGCCGTTCACGGCGCACTCGATCTGCCGCGCGCCGCCGCGCACGGCGGCGAGTGAGTTCGCCACCGCCATACCGAGATCGTCATGGCAATGAACGCTGAACGTCACGTTCTTGTCCGCCGGCGCCGCCGCGGTCAAGAACTTGAACAGTTCGTAGATTTCGTCGGGCGTCGAATAGCCGACAGTATCGGGAATATTGATCGTCTGCGCGCCCGCCTCGATCGCCGCCAACGTCACTTCCAACAGATAATCGCGTTCCGTGCGAATCGCGTCCTCGGCGGAGAATTCGACGTCGTCCGACAAGCTGCACGCCAGCCGCACTTTGTCGTCGACTTCGCGCAGGATCTGCTCCTTGGTCATTTTGAGTTTCGCGTCGCGATGGATCGGGCTGGTGCCGATGAACGTATGGATGCGTTTGTTCTTCGCCGGTTCGATCGCTCGGGCCGAGGCTTCGATGTCATGGGCGTTGAGCCGCGCCAATGAACAAATGCGCGGTCCTTCGATCGCTTCGGCGATCGCTTGGACGGCGTTGAAGTCGCCTTCCGACGCGGCGGCGAAACCGGCTTCGATGATGTCGACATTGAGATCGCGCAGCGCCCGGGCCACCACAAGTTTCGCTTCGACCGCCATGGAGAAGCCTGGCGCTTGCTCCCCGTCACGCAATGTCGTGTCAAAAATTCGTACTTGCTTGTTCTGCGTCTCGGTCATGGCCGGGTCTTTCGTGATTTGCGTCTTTGATCGATTGATTGAGACTTTTTCATTGGATTGTTTGTCAGAGTCTTACGGGCAACAAAAAAGCCGCTTCGGCGAGAAGCGGCTTGTCTTAGGAATGTCTGCGTCCTCTATCCGAGAGACGTTCCCGCCGCCATGTAGGTGATAAGGAGGAGGAGGCCGAGGCCGAGCGCCGTCGACAGCCGCCGCCGATTGTCCGCTGCGCTCATTGCGATCGCCCGCGCCCGACGAGGGTTCGTCCGGGACGTACGGCGCGCTTGGCGCTGGTCGAAATCAGGGCGTGTGAACATCACGACAATCCGCTATTACCTGGCTTGAGCGTCGAAGATTATCATGGGCTGCGCCATTTTCAAGGCATATTCTCGCGCCAATCGCCGCCGAGGGCCAGATTGAGCGTTATCCATTCCAGCAATAGCGCACGCTGGACGCTGACAAGGGCGCTGTCGGCCGAGAACGCCGTGCTCTGAATCGTTAACACGTCAAGAAGATCGGTTTCGCCTTCCTGATAGCGGATCTCTGCCAGTTCAAAGGCATGATTGGCGTGGTCGGCCGCAGCCGCGAGGGCGTCGAGTCGTCGTCTCAAGGTGGCGTTCTGATCGAGGCTGTCTTCAACTTCCTGGTAGGCGGTGATCGCGGCTTGCGCGTATGCGGCGATGGCCTGGGTTTGATCGGCAGTGGCTTCGTCGACCCGGG
>CAYWWL010000187.1:0-4685 GCA_964461925.1 uncultured Caulobacterales bacterium
GGCCCATCTTGGTCGTCGTGGCGATGATGTTCGACCGGCCCGACAGCTCGCTCACCAGCACCCGGCGTTCGTTGCCGATCGACTCGGGCGGCACGTGCTCGTAGCTGTGGGCGACCCGGTTCACGGCCGCCACGTGCATGCCCCCCTTGTGGGCGAAGGCGCTGGGCGTCGTTAAAGTACGCCGGCACCGTGATCACCGCTTGGTCGACGGTCTCGCCGAGATAGGCTTCGGCGGTCTCTTTCATTTTTTGCAGAATGAAGGCGGAGATTTGCGACGGCGCGAATTTTTCGTCGCGGCTCTTCACCCAAGCGTCGCCATTGTCGGCCTTTACGATTTCGTAAGGCACCATGCCTTTGTCCTTGCTCACGGTCGGATCCGAGAACGGACGGCCGATCAGTCGCTTGATCGCGAAGAACGTGTTTTCCGGATTGGTGACCGCCTGGCGTTTCGCCGGCTGGCCGATCAACCGCTGACCGTCTTCGGTGAACGCCACCACGGACGGCGTCGTCCGCGCGGCTCTTTGCCTTCCATGACCGCGACGCACGAATTGGTCGTGCCGAGGTCGATCCCGATTACCTTGCCCATTTTATTTCTCCTTAAGCGGACCTGCCCGTCTTACCGAGCCCCTACCTTGGCCAAACCCCTAGCTTGGCCGAGTCCCTACTTCCGTAAGGCTTGTCGAGCGCCCAATGCGGACGGTCCCTTGGGTTTCAAATCATCATGTGAAGCGGGCGGTGGCCGCCCCGTTTGAGGGGGATATAGGCAGCCCGAATTTTGCCCGCAACCCCGCGCCCCCCTTTAATATGCGGGTTTTTGATCTAGCGCAGCCGCGCCGCCCAATGTCCGGGTTGAGACCGGGGCGCAACCGCCCCCTTGCGGGGTGGCGTAAAGCGCCGCCGTGGCGTTGACCGCCAACAGACATAAGTCCTTGTGGGCCAACAATGACCCGCCAGGCCTGCGCATATGCACAATATGGCTATAGCGATCCGCCCAGCCATGGAAATAGCCCTCTGACCAATAGCCATTGTCCGCCGGCGGGGCGGCCCGGGCCGCTGTCGCGACAATCGCAGGATCAAGCCGCGCGCCGCCTGGCAAATGCTGGGACAGCATGGCGTCGGTCACCCCGACCGGCGAGGTGAAGGTGAAAAGATTGGGAACATAGGCGTCCGCCGCCGGCACCGCGATCGACGGACCATGATCGGCGATATGAATCGGCGCGCCTGGATCGGCGATCGGCAGCACCCGCGCCCCCGCCGGCAAATCGTCGAGCAAGGCCCGCAGCGCCAACATTGCATGGTGGGTCGCCGCCATATGCCGCCCAGCGAGGCCGATTTGGGCGACCATCAACATCGCCATGACCGTCGCAGCGACCGACAGGGCCGGGGCGGCGCGCGCCATCGTCGCCCGCATCGGGTCGGCAAAGCGCAACGACGCGACGGTCAACGCCACCAGGGCTGGGGTGAAACGGAACTGCAGACAGGCGACGCCGAAAGCGTTGCTTGGAACCAATAGGCACAGCGCCGCCACCCCGAGACAGACCGCCGCCATGCGGCGATCGATGGCGACATAACCGCGCCGCAGGGCGACGCCGACGCCGCCATAGAACGCCAGGGCTAAGACCAAGGCCAACGCCATGGACGGCCCGTCGGCATGGAACCGGAACACCGTGAAGATCGCTTGCAAGCGACTATCGAGAAAACTCGTTTCCTGGGCGATCGGCCGAAGGTCGTGACCGCCGCCAAGGGCGAGCATGAGGAGGATAAGTCCCGGCGCCATGGCCAGGCCGTCGAACGCCGACAAGCGCACGAGAAAACCGCGCATGGCGCCGCGCGCGCCGGTCACGAACGAGCCGATCTCCCAGAGCAATGCGATATAGCCGAAGAACAAGAACGCCAATGCGTGCGCCGCCGCCAAGACCAAGGCGATCGGCGCGAACGCGATCATGCGCCAAGGCCCAGGGCGCATCGCCGTCCACAGACAGAACGCCAACAAGGAGAGCCCCATCGCGCCGATAAAATCGATAAACCCGTATTCCAAGTTCGGCGTGTAAATCGTCAGCACCCCGAGGGCTGGCAGAAACCCGCCGGCCGCGCCATGCAGCCGTCGCGACAGGATCCAGCATGCGATCGGCGCCAAGAGCAAAGACCCGGCGGCGACGATCGCCCCGGCGCGATGAACCTCGACCCATGCGGTCAATGGCGGCGCGAGGGCGTCGAGATAAAGATGCGGGATCGCGCCCCATTCATAAGTGTAGAACGCGCGCAGCCATTCGGAGCGCTCCAAGGCCGCGGCGATGTGCACCCGGGCGAGATGGTTCGGCAGATCGCCGGCGACGCCCATGGGAAAAACCATCAGAAGCATGACGATCGCGACGAGCGCCACGGCCGCCAAGGCCGTCAGGCCGCGCGCGGCGCTGGCGAACGGCGACGTGCGCTGCGACCCCGCAGCGGGCGCAGCGCGCGTTGCGGGCGACCCGAATTCGGATCGGGAGGATATGCTGACGGCGTCCACCATGCTCCCTTGTCGCGCACAGGGATTAACCGATCGGTAACGTCAGCGCGCCCGCCGGCCTTGACGCGGCCGCGGTTCGACCCGCGATAGGGCGAAAAGCCGATGGGATCAGGGCGCGGTTTGAGCCGCCGCGGCCTCGTCGCGATATCGACCCATGACCATGATTTTCTGCCAGATTTTGCGCGCGAGCCCGGTGGTGAGAGCCTCCACGTCGCTCGCCGCGGCGGCGACTTCCGCATCGCGGCTGCTTTCGGCGATGATCGCCGCCAATTTGCCGGTGAGGGACAGCATTTCAGTGCAATAGTCGAAATACCGCTCCAGCAACGGCCCGCTCAATTTGTGCTTCGGCGAATGCGCCGTGGGCGGCAGATCCCCGGCCCGCCAATAGGGATCCTTAGTCAATTGATGCATGTCCACCACATGGGCGATGGAGCGCAATTCATGCAGATAATCGAGGGCGCGGGCGCGCTTCCAGCGCTCCTCGACCCGGCCCAAGGTGACCACGCCGATGCCGACCAAGACGACGATGTTCATGGCCGGTTCAAGCAATTGCACGAAACTCGTGGCCTCCCAGTCGAAGCCTTCATAGTGCAGCGCCTTGGCGGTCCAGACCGCGGCGAGCACGCCAGCGAGCCATACGCCGTAGACGGAGCACCGAATCCAGAGCTGCGGCGCGCGCAGGCGCTCGGCTTCCGCGGCGCATTGCCGGGCCGCAGAGGCGAGTTCGCCGCACACCTGCCGCAGGCCGGCGTCGGGGAAGCGTTCTTCGATGCGGCGGACGAGATTGTCGATCGTCTCAATCACGCAGTCTGAACGGAGCGTTTTATACGGCATTGGCTATTGCGGCAGGTCTCTGACGACGCGAAAGCCCGTGGCGACGTCGCGCTTGGTCGTCGCCGCGGCCTCCCGGTGCGCCAACCGCGTGCGCCAGCCGCCGGAGTTCCACGCCCCGCCCTTCACGACCCGGCGGCCGCAATCGCCGTTCTGGCGGCCCACCGGGGCGCCGTCAGTCGGCGTCGCGGCGGCGTTCTCCGTCCAGCAATCCCGGGTCCATTCCCAGACATTACCGTGTACGTCATAAAGACCGAAGGCGTTGGCCCCGAACGCGCCCACCGCCGTAGTGCGGCGTCGATAGGCGCCTTCCGGACCGTCATAGGGATAGGCGCCGTGGTAATTCGCGCGATCGGCGCTCAGGCCGCTGCCGAAATAGAACGGACCGGCCGACCCGGCGCGGGCGGCGTATTCCCACTCGGCTTCGCTCGGCAGGCGATAGCTTTCGCCGGTCTTCGCCGACAGCCATTGGGCGTAGGCCGTCGCGTCCTGATAGGAGACGTTGACCACCGGGCGCGCGCCGCGGCCCCAGCCCACGTCATAGGGGCGATAGGCGCTGCAACCACCGTCGGCGACGCAGGCGTCCCATTGGGCGAAGGTCACTTCATGCACGCCGATGGCGTAGCCTCTTGCGATGGAGACCGGGCGTTGTCGCCCTTCGGCGCTGGTGCGGGCCGCTTCGCTGGCCGGCGATCCGATCACGCCGCGTCCCGCCGGCGCCACGGTCATGGTCGGACACGCGGCGCAATCCTTGAACGAATCCCCTGGCTTGAACAGAGTCGCCGGGATCGCCGCATAGGCCGTGACCGTCGCCGGCGTGGCGCCGCCATCAGCGCTAGTGGTGGCGCGGGCGAGATCAGCGATCGGATCTTCGCCGGCGCTCAATCCTAAATCGGCGACTTGCACCGGCGCTGGCGCCTCTAACGTCGCCGCCGAGGCCGCGTCCGCCGGGGCGAGGCTCGGCGTCGGGGCGATAGGGCGACGCGTCGCCTCTTCCGGAGCGCTCGCGTCCTCCTCCGTCCCGACATCTTCAGCGGCCGCAAGATCAGCGGCGACGAGATCGCCATCTTTTATATCTTCTGCCGGCTGATCAATTGCCGGCTGGGTCACGGCGGCGCTCGCGGCGGCGCCGGATTCCGTCGTGGCGTCCGCGCCGGAAAGCCCCAAGCCTCGTTCCGCCGGATCTTGCGGCGCCGATGCTGACGCGCCAGATCCTTGGCCGCTAGATCCTTGGCCGCTGGATCCTTGGCCGCTGGACTGAGGGCCCGCCTGCAGCAAAGGATCGCCGTCGAGCGGACGCACGCTGGCCAAGACTGGACCGTCGCCAATGGCCGCATCGTCA
>CAYWWL010000188.1:0-4591 GCA_964461925.1 uncultured Caulobacterales bacterium
GCGATCAGCATGTGCGGCGGCGCTTCCTCGGGCCGTTTGCCGCTGTCATGGGCGAAGAAGGTGAAGAACGGGATCTTGATCCCGGCGTGCTCGAGCACCCCGGCCGAGGCGAACAGCAAGATCAGCCAGATCCACAACATATGCGCTTCGCCCGCCGCGTCGATGATCAAGCCCTTGGTGACGAAGCCGGCGAAGCCGGGGAAGGCCGAGATCGAAAACGCGCCGATCAGGCAGAACACCATGGTGATCGGCATGGTTCGGTACAGCCCGCCAAGCTCGGTCGCCTTCGACGTGCCGGTGCGGTAGACCGCCGCGCCGATGGCCATGAACAACAGGCTTTCAAAAATGATGTTGGTGAAGGCGTAGCCCGCCGCGCCGTTGATCGAGCCGAGCCCGATGGCGCAGATCATGAAGCCCACCTGGTTGTTGATCGAATAACACAAGACCTTGCGCAGATCGTTTTCGATCAGGGCGAAGAAGATCGGGAAGATCGTCATGACCGCGCCGATATAGATCAGCATCGGTTCGCCAGGGAACGCCCGGGCGATGGAGGCGACGGCCAATTTCGTGGTGAAGATCGACAGCACGATCGTCCCGGTGAACGACGCCTTCGGATACGAATCTTGAACCCAATTGTGGAACAGCGGGAAGGCGCTCTTTATGCCAAACGCCAAAAAGATCACCAGGCCCGAAGCCTTGATCAGCCCGGCGTCGTCGCGCAGGCCGATTTCGCCGAACGCCAGCGAGCCGGATTCCCGGAACACCAGGACGACGCCGGCGAGCAGCAAGGTGCCCGACAAGACTTGAATGACGAGGTAACGCATCCCGGCCAGAAACGTGGCCCGGGTGCCCGGGGCCCAGATCAAGAACACCGAGGTGATCGCCGCCATCTCCCACCAGACGAACAGAGTGACGAGATCGCCGGCGGTGACCCCGCCAAGCGCCGCGGCGGGATAAGCGAGCGTGGCGAAATCCTGGCTGCGGTCGCGTTCGTGCCAGGCGTAGATCACGTTCAAGGCGGCGGCGAGATGGAACACCAAGGCGAACATCCGCGCTAACGGATCGATCCGCAACATGGTGATCGGCTCGCCGAACAATTCCAACGCGCCCCATTCGCCAAGGCCGAGGCGCACCACTTGAACGAAGCTGATGGCGATGGCGACCAGCATCACCGGTCGACGCAGCGCCGCTTGCGCGTTCGGGATCGCCGCGGCGACGATCGCGCCGAGGGTCAAAAGCACCGCCGGGTTAATCGCCAGCGCGGCGAACAGGCTACTCGCGCTCGTCATAATAGCCCTCGTTTCTGCCGACGAGCTTGCGCAGATGCTGCCCGACTAGAACAATGAAGAAGAACGCCGCGAAGCCCCAAAAGGCGAAGAAGACGGGGATCGTCTCGGCGGCGAAATGCGGATGATGTTTTTGGAACGCCGGGACGAAGCCGGCGATCGCCGACGCCAGGCCGAGGGCTACGAGGGCGCGGAAGAACCATTTGCGGAACGCCGGCCGATCGGCCCACCCCTTCGGGTCTTTGATCGGGTCGCCGGCGTCGGCGTGGTGGGCATGGCCAGATGCGTGATCGTCTGACATCACGGCGCTCCTGTGATTGGCGCGAGATAAGTGAACAGGCTATTGGCGAAGAAGAACAGGATCACCGCGCCTAAGGCGGTGGCGATCGGCGGCGCGACGCATAATAACGGCGCTTCTTTCAACGCGCCCCAGGCGATCTTCTCGCCGCCGGCGCCTTGTTGTTTCTCGCCGGGCGCGGCCGGGTTCATATAGAAGGCCTGGATCGGGATCGACAGCAAATAGGCCACGTTCAAGAGCGAGGACAGGATCAGGACCGCGATGATCGCCAACTGGCCGGCGTCCGCCGCCCCGAGCATCAGCAGGAATTTCGGCCACGAGCCGCCAAGCGGCGGCAAGCCGACGATCGACATGGCGCCGAGGAAGAACGCGCCGAAGGTGAACGGCATGGTCCGGCCGAGCCCGCGCATCTCCGACACCAAGGTTTTGTGGGCGGCGACGTAGATCCCGCCGGCGCACATGAACAAGGTCATTTTGCCGAGCGCGTGCATGGCGATTTGCATCGCCCCGCCCATCACCCCCATGGAGGTGGCGAGCATCGCCCCAAGGGTCACGTAGGATAATTGGGACACGGTGGAATACGCCAGCCGCGCCTTCAGATTGTCCTTGTGCATGGCGATCGCCGAGGCGAGCAGGATCGAGATCCCGGCGATCCAGACGAAGCCTTCGCCGGCGCCGGTGGCGCGCATGGTGTCGACGCCGAACACATAGACGATGATCTTCAGGATCGAGAACACGCCGGCTTTCACGACGGCCACCGCGTGCAGGAAGGCGGACACCGGCGTCGGCGCGACCATGGCGTTGGGCAGCCAAGCATGGATCGGCATCAGCGCCGCCTTGCCGACGCCGAAGGCGTAAAGCCCCAACAATAGCGGCAGGATCGGCCCGATCTCGTCCACATGGGCGGCGAGGATGCCGCCGAGGGCGAATTCGGTGGTGCCGGCGATGGCGTAGGTCCAGACCACCGCCGGCAGCAGCAAGCCGATCGAGGTGCCCATCAAGACGCCGAGATAGACCCGGCCGCCATTGCGCGCCGCTGCGTCGCCCTTGTGGGTGACCAGCGGGAAAGTCGACAGGGTCAGGACTTCATAGGAGACGAACAGGGTGAACAGGTTGGCGGAAAAGGCGACGCCGATCGCCGAGGCGATGGCGATGGTGAAGCACATATAGAACCGCGTCTGATGCGGTTCGTCATGGCCGCGCATATAGCCGATGGAATACAGCGAATTGACGATCCAAAGCCCCGAGGCGAGGACCGCGAACATCGCCCCGAGGGGCTCGGCTTCAAACGCGATCGGCACGCCGATCACGACGTCGAAGACCTCGAAGCCCGGCCGGGCGCCCTCGCCCACCGCGGCGAACACCGTCAGGGTGAACATCAAGGTCACGGCGCCGGCGATCAGGGTCGCCGCTTCGCGCAGATTCGGGGATTTGCCGAACAGCCATACGCCGAAAAAGCCGGCGAGCGGCGTCAGCATTGCAAGGCCCATGGCGACGTCAGGAGAGGTCATGGCTTAGTGTCCTCCCATCAGAGCCGACGCGGCGCGGCCGGCGAGACCGGCGGTGACGTCCGTGCGCAGACCGAAATAAATATTGGCGGCGACGAGGATCCACATCGGGATCACCATCGACAAGGGCGCCTCGCGCACCCCGGCGCCGTCGACGCCGTTGGCCAAGGGCCCTTCGGTGGGCGGCTCGCGCAATAGGATCAATTCGATGATGCGGCCGACATAAACCACCGCGATCAAGGACGAAGCGACGATCAGGAAGCCGATCCAGGCGCGGTCGGCTTCGAACGCGGCCTGCAGCAAATACCATTTCGACACGAAGCCCACGGTCAGCGGCACGCCGATCAACGACAGGCCGGCGAAGATGAACGCCGCCGCGGTGAACGGCATCCGCCGGGCGAGGCCGTCAAAGCCGCCGCAAGTGTGCACGCCCATGCGCAGCATCACGCAGGCGACGCTCATAAACAGCGCGGCTTTCATCAGCCCGTGGTTGAACACGTGGATCAGCGTGGCTTGCAGGCCGGCTTCGGTGCCGAGGGACAGGCCGAGCAACATATAGCCGATCTGGCCCACCGAAGAGTAGGCCAGCATCCGTTTCACGTCCTCTTGGAACACCGCCACCAGGGAGGCGAAGAACATGCCGGCCAGCGCCAAAGGCGTCAGCACATAAGTGGTCATCGCGTGGACGAACTCGAAGTCGCCGCCGAACACGGAATAAACGAAGCGGATCAGGACGTAGACCGCCACTTTGGTGGAAGTCGCCGCGATCATCGCCGAGACCGCCGAGGGCGCATAGGCGTACGCGTTCGGCATCCATAAATGCATCGGGAACATCGCCGCTTTCAGCCCCATGCCAACCAGGATGAAGGCGAACGACGCCTCGACCATGCGGTTGGCGCCGCGTTCGGCCAATTGCACTTTCAAGTCGGCGATATTGAGGGTGCCGGTGGCCTGGTACAAAAGCCCAAGGCCGATGACGAAGAAGGTCGCGCCGAGGGTGCCCATGACGAGATAGTTGAACGCCGCGGTCAGCGCCCGCCGGTCGGTGCGCCCGCCGAGCGCCACCAGCGCATAGGTGGACAGGGAACTGATCTCGAGAAAGACGAAGACGTTGAACGCGTCGCCGGTGATGGTCACGCCGAGCAGGCCGAGCATGCAGATCAACAAGGCGCCATAGAAGAACGGCACTTGTTTCTCGCCGATCTCGCTGATGATGCTTTGATAGGAGAACGGGGTCACCGCGGCGGCGACGCCGGAGACCAAGGTCATCACCAAGGCGTTGGCGAGGTCGACCCGATATTCAATGCCGTGGGGCGGGGCCCAATCGCCGAGATGATAGGAAATCGTCCCGGTGGCGGCCACCAGGTGCAGCAATGCGGCGCAGAACACGAAGGTGATCAGCGCCACCAGGCAGGCCCAATAATAGGCGATCCGCCCGGTCGGGATCAGCAAGCAGAACGGCGCCGCCAATAGCGGAAAGATAATCGGCAGACCCGGGA
>CAYWWL010000189.1:0-4581 GCA_964461925.1 uncultured Caulobacterales bacterium
CACCGTCTTCAAAATGTCGGGGTTCTCCGCCAACGGAATAGCGGACAGGCCGCCGCGTTCTTTCTTGATCTTGCGGTCGGTCTCGATCTCCGGGCGATAATCGGCGACGGCGGCGCACATCACCGCCGCGTCGGCGGGCAGGGCGGCGGCGACCGCGTCCATCATCTGCCGGGCCGTCTGGACCCGGATGGTTTCGACGCCGCGGGGATGGGCGGGCTCGGTGGGGCCGGAGATGCGCGCCGCTTCGGCGCCGGCCCGGGCGGGCGCCTCGGCGATGGCGGAGCCCTGCTTGCCCGGCGAGCGATTGGCGATATAGCGCACCGGATCGATGGGTTCTTGGGTCGGCCCGGCGGTGACCAGAATGCGCCGCCCGGCGAGGGGCTTCCTGCCGTCATGGGATTGGGCGCTGAGGAAGAAGTCGGCCACGGCGGCGGCGATGTCGACGGGTTCGGCCATGCGCCCGACGCCGAACTCGCCGCAGGCCATGTCGCCTTCCTCGGGGCCGACAAAGGCGACGCCGTCGTCTTGCAATTGCGCAAGATTGCGCTGGGTCGCCTTGTGCTCCCACATCCGCACGTTCATGGCCGGGGCCATCATCACCGGCTTGTCGGTGGCGAGCAGCGCGGTGGACGCGAGGTCGTTGGCCAAGCCGTTGGCGGCTTTCGCCATCAAATCGGCGGTGGCCGGCGCCGCCAGCACCAGATCGGCGCTGCGCGACAGTTCGATATGGCCCATTTCGGCTTCGTCGGTGAGGTCGAACAGATCGCCATAGACCTTGTCGCCGGTGAGCGCCCCCACCGACAGGGGCGTGACGAATTCCGCGCCGGCTTTGGTCAAGATCGCCCGCGTCGCGATTCCTTGTTTCGCCAACAGCCGGATCAGCTCGAGGCATTTATAGGCGGCGACGCCGCCGCCGATGATCAGCAAGACGCGGCGGGGTTCGGCCGGGACAATCGACAGATCGGTCATGTTCGCTCCTCGCCCTTCGGCGCATCGATGCTAGCGGGCGGATCTTTCTGCTTAATTTAGAATTTTTAGGGGCTTAACGCAAAGCCAAGGCCGCGGCGAGTAACAGGCCCGCGATGCCGAAGAAAATCAGCGCCGCCCGGGTGCGGCGGGATTCCTTGGCGGCGCTCTCGGCCATGGCCGCGAAGGCGTCCCGCTGGGCCCGCTCCTCCGGGCCCGAGGCCTCGCCGATCGCCTCTAAATAGCGCGGCAGATGCGGCGCGATGTCGAGGGCTTTCTCCGTCGCCAGACGCAGGCGTTCGATCTGCCGCCGCGGGCCGACCTCGTCGGCGAGATAATCGCGCACCACCGGCGTCGCCGCCTCCCACAGATTGATCTCCGGGTCGAGCGCCCTGGCCACGCCTTCGACGATCACCATGGTCCGCTGCAGCAACACCAGCTCCGGCCGCAGATGCATGTCGAACAGATCGGTGACGTCGAACAATTGCTGCAGCACCCGGGACATGTCCATGCGGTCGGCGTTCTGGCCGTAAAGCGGCTCGCCGACGGCGCGCAAGGCCTGGGCGAACAGGTCGACCGAATAGTGCGCGGGCACGTAGCCGGCGTCGAAATGCGCTTTCGCCGTACGCTGATAATCTCGCGTGACGAAGCCGTGGATGATCTCCGCGAACGTGCGCCGGGCCTCGGCGTCGAGCCGGCCCATGATGCCGAAATCGATCATCACGATCTTGCCGTCGTCGCGCACCATCAGATTGCCCTGGTGCATGTCGGCGTGGAACAAGCCGTGGCGCAGGGCTTGGGTGAGGAACAATTGCAGCACCGTCACCGCCAGGGCCTTGCGGTCATGACCCTTGGCGTCGAGGCCGGCCAGGTCGTTGATCGGCGTCGCGTCGATCCACTCCAAGGTCAGCACCCGCTTTGCGGTCAACGGCCAATGGATCTGGGGCAGGGCCACGCGCGGATCGTCGCGCAGATTGTCGGCGAGGGCGGAGGCGGCGCCCGCCTCCATCCGCAAGTCGAGTTCGATCGCCGCGGATTCCTCAAGGGTTTGGATGAATTTCACCGGCTCCATGCGGCGAACGGCGCGCGAGACCGCCTCGGCCGCCCGCGCGGCCCGGGCGAAGGCGCGGAACTCGCGCTGGGCCCTGGCTTCGATCCGTGGGCGCAGCACTTTCACCGCTACGGCGACGCCGTCCACCGTCGTGGCCTTGTGCACTTGCGCGATCGAGGCCGCGGCGATGGGGTCGGAGAAGTCCGGGAAGATCTCGGCCGCCGGCTTGTCGAACGCGGCTTCGATCTCCGCCGCCGCGATCGAAGTGGCGAACGGGCGCATCCGATCCTGCAGCCGGCTGAGATCGTCGGCCATCTGAAAGCCGATAATGTCCGGCCGGGTCGCCATCACTTGGCCGAGCTTGACGTAAGGCGGGCTCATGGTCTCGAACGCGGCGGCGAGGCGCTGGCCCGGGCGCAGGCGCTCGCCGTCGGCGGTGGTGCGCGCGCCGATCCGGGTCAGCGCGCCGAGCGCGCGGATCGGGGCTGGGGCCTTGGCGGCGAACTCTTCCGGGACCAAGGCGTCATGGCGCGATAGTCTGTATGCGGCTCCGAATAGCCTGATCCAATCAAGTATGGCGGTGATCATCGCGCCCGCCGTTACGCTTTCGCGCCGTAGTGCAGCGCGGCGACGCCGCCGATGAGGGTTTCATAGTCGACCCGGACGACGCCCGCGGCGCTGGATCCCTCCGCGCCGCGGCGTTGATCGGGGAAGCGGCGGATCGACTCGACGAGATATTGATAGCTCTCGCGGTCGCCGACGGCCTGTTCGCCGAGCCAGGGAATGACGTTGAAGGAGTAAAGATCGTAGAGCTTTTGCAAGGGCTCGGTGATCATGTGCGAAAATTCAAGGCACACGAACCGCCCGCCATAGCGCAGCACCCGGCGGGCCTCGCTCAAGGCGGCGTCGAGATGCGTGACGTTGCGAATGCCGAACGAGATAGTGTAGACGTCGACGCTATTATCAGGGAGCGGAATATGTTCCGCGTCGCCGCACACCCGCGCGCCCGCGTAGGCGAGGCCGAGGGCGGCTTCGTCGCGGCGGCCGGCGCGCAGCATTTCATGATTGATGTCGCAGACGAAGGCCGTCGCCGGCTTGGCGCCATGGCTGTTCGGCCTGCTGGCGGCGCGGGCGAGATAGCTTCGGGCGACGTCGCCGGTGCCGCCGGCCATGTCGAGCAGGGTTCGCCCCGGCTGCGGCGCCAAGCGGTCGAGCAAGACCGATTTCCAGATCCGGTGCACGCCGCCGGACATCAGATCGTTCATCATGTCGTATTGGCCGGCGACGCTGTCGAACACGCCTTTGACCATGCGACTCTTGTCGCTGGCGGGAATGTCCTTGAAACCGAATGAGGCGAGGTCGTCCTCGCCGTCGCGCGTCGCCGATGAATCTTTTTCCAACATCATTTTGTTCTAAAGGGCGTAAGGTTTTGCACGAAGCGCCTTGACGTCGCATCCTCGATTTGAAACTTTAACCTTCTGTTTTCCTGGCGTTTTCACAGCTATGTGTCATGGCGCAAAGTTCCAGGCGGCACAAGCCGTTCGGGATGGGAGAATTGGGCGCCTTGAATGCAGGCGTTGGTGGAGGCCTTTGGCGCGGTCGCTTTGGTGGGCGATGATCTGCGCGACGTCCAATGTGGGGAGGAAATAAGGCGGCGATGATCAAATCGGAATTGGTGCAGAAAATTGCGGACGACAATCCAAACTTGTTTCACCGCGACGTGGAGCGCATCGTCTCTATATTCTTCGATGAAATCAGCGAAGCCTTGATCCGCGGCGAGCGGGTCGAATTGCGCGGCTTCGGCGCCTTCTCAGTCAAGCACCGCCCTGAGCGGGTCGGGCGCAATCCGCGCTCCGGCGAGCCTGTGCATATCGAAGAGAAATACTCACCTTTCTTCAAAGCCGGCAAAGAGATCCGCGACCGGCTCAACGCCAAGCCGATCGACGACCAGGCCGAGCAGCCCGGGTCGGAATAGCCGCGGCTTCGGCGCGCGCCGTACATCCAAAAATTTTTATCTCGGTGGACGGGCGAGGCGGGCCTATACTATCGTTGAAAGTGCGCGTCGCGATATCGGCGCGATCGTCGCTGGGCCGTGATTGCGCCCCGGGACGAGCTCATTGAGGAATTATGCGCAAACTTCTGTCCCGCTTGATCTGGGCGCCGATCGGCGTCGTCTTCGTGATCTTCCTGGTGGCTAATCGGCAAATGGTGTCGATCAGCCTTGACCCCACATCCCTCGCCAATCCGGCGGTGACGACGCCGGCTTTGCCCTTGTGGGTGTGGCTCGTGGCGTTCTTGTTGCTCGGGTTTTTCCTTGGCGCCACAGGCATGTGGGTCAGCGGCCGCGACCAGCGATTGCAGGCCATGGCCGATCGCAAGGCGATGAAGGCGCTGGAGCAAGAAAATCAGATCCTGGCGGCGCGCTCCACCGCCGAAGCGCCCTTAATCGTCGCGGAAAACGCCTAATGATCGGCTCTGACGCATATAAACAGATCGTCAAAATCTGCGGCGTGCGCTCGGACGAGGACGTCTTGGCCGCGTTCCATGGCTTCGGCGACGGGCCC
>CAYWWL010000190.1:0-4548 GCA_964461925.1 uncultured Caulobacterales bacterium
GTCAAATACGGTTTCTTGAACCTGGTAGGGGATTTTTACGCCGCCGCGGCGGCCGTCTGGGTTCTGGAATGCGATGGCGTCGTCGCCGCAGGCTCCCAGGGTGATCTCAATCGCGCCGTCGTCGCCGCGCCAAACTCCGTCTTCGCCGCGAAGCACGACGCCGGTCTCCCCGTCCATCAATTGATAGCGCAGATCGCCGGAACTACGCCGACGACGGTTCCGTCGTCGAGGCGATAGCCGCCGCCATGACAGGCGGTCTCGGCGTCAATCGGCGCTTCGCGCGAACCGCACGCCGCGGCGCTCAAAAGCGTCAATCCAATAATCGCCGGTTTCACAATCGCCAGTCGACGCCATGCCATGGTTCTTAATCCCCGCTATCGCCACAATAAGTTGTTTCGTCTGTGCGGGCACTCCAGCCGCAAATCGCGCCGGGGTCAATCACGCTTTACGACGCCCCGCCGCACGGCGCGCCGCTTTCATCGAAAAATTCCGCAAGGCCGGCATTGATGTCGCGGATGCGCCGACTTCTTTAGCGCGTGCGCGCCAATCCGCCACGGAACAGGATTTTCGGGGCGTCGTCGTGACCCCAAAAGAAGAGATTTTCTCGGCATGTTCGGCCGCGGGGACTTGTCAATCCGTTCCGCAAACGGAGGAGTGATCGCCGGTGGCCGCCTATGAGAGGCTCGGCGCGTCGCTGCGCCGACCGGATCTGCGTCGCGGCATGCGCGCCCTCAGCGTCGCTGCGATCCAGGCTTGGCGCCATTGTCGTTTTTAGACGAGCCATATTTATGGTATCCCCTTCAATCAACGGCTCGCCGGGCGCAGTCCCGCCCTGCGGCGCATCTGAGGAGATGGGCGAATGAAGAAAATCGGCGTTGGATTCGGCTTGCTCGTCGGCGTTGCGGCGATCGTGTTGGTCGCCATCGGGCCGGATTGGCGGCGTCTGTTGGCGAACCCGCCGATGGACAATGAGGTGCTGTTCTGGAGCCAAGCCCAGCGAGACGCCGGGTTCCGTATGCTCGATCGGGTCTCGTTCATGATCGAGACGCGCGACATCCCTGCTGGCGGCGGCGCCCGCCCACTGCCCGAAGGTCCAGCGTTAGACCTCGGTATCGATCTAGACGCCTATCTTGAAGACCAACGCCACGCTGGATTGGTCGTGTTGCACAATGGCGCGGTCAGGCTTGAAGCCTACCGCCTCGATTTCTCCGAAAAGGGACGCTGGACGAGTTTCTCGGTGGCGAAATCATTCACTTCGACTTTGGTCGGCGCGGCGATGAAAGACGGCTACATTCGCAGCTTTGACGATCCTATCTCGGACTATATCGCCGGCCTCAAAGGATCCGCCTATGACGACGTCACTGTGGAGCAATTGCTGACCATGACCTCCGGCGTCGCCTGGAACGAAGATTATGACGATCCGAACTCCGACGTGGCGCGGTTCAATTTCCATGTCGCCGAAGATGGCTCGTCGAATCTCGTCAGCTATATGAAAACCTTATCGCGCGCCCATCCGCCAGGCGAGGTTTGGCGCTATTCCACTGGCGAGACCAACCTAATTGGCGTCCTGGTGAGCGAAGCCACAGGACGTCAGCTCGCCGATTATCTGTCTGAAAAAATTTGGCGTCCCTATGGCATGGGCGCCGCGGCGACCTGGTTGTTGAACGAAGATGGGTCCGAGATCAGCGGCTGCTGCATTCAGGCGGCGACGCGGGATTTCGCCCGGTTCGGGCAATTTATGCTCGACGGCGCCGCGATCGACGGCGAGCCAGTGGTGCCTGACGATTGGATCGCGCGGGCGACGACGAAGCGCGTCGGCATCGGTCATGAAGGCCATGGTTATGGCTATCAATGGTGGACCTATGACGACGGGGCTTACGCCGCCGACGGCATTTTTGGCCAGGGCATATTCATCGATCCTAATCGGAACATCGTGATCGCCACCAATAGCAGCTGGTCGAGCGCGCTTGGCGACAAGGACAAAGAGCACGCGACGCGCGAGGACTTTTATCGTCGCGTCGTGGCCGCCATCGACGCTGAAGCGCAGTAGGCGGACGGCAAGGCGTCGCCGCGCTATCTTGCCGCCGCTTTGAGAACGCTCTTCGGCAAGGCGGGGGCCTCAGGATCGGTCTGGCGCGCCGTCTCATAGGCGCGAAAGAACGCGGCGGGTCCCGACGCCATCGCCGCCAACAGCGCCTCCCGGCCAAGCGCCGCGTCGATCGTTTGGGTCATCAACGCGCCAACGGCGTAGAACGGACTGTCGAACACCCCGGACGCGCCAATGCCATAGACCTTGTCGAACGCCGCGTCGTCGCTCGACGCGGCCAGATAGGAGAAGGAAACGTCGAGCAGATCGAAGTTCTCCCGCCGGCGTCGGTCATTGCGTCGCGCGACGCGCTGGTTAAACGCCGCATAGTCGCCGGGCATGTCGATCTTCGTGAAATCCGCGAGAAAAAGCGCCGTTCCCTCCCGGACAATTTCATTCATCAATCTTAGCGATCCCGCCGCATCGTCCGCGATCATCGGCATAAAGATGTCCTGAACGCCATGATAGATCTCGTGGGCGACCAGGAAGACAAGGCCGTCAGGGTCGCCCAGAAGGCACGGCGCATCGACATAGAAGGTGGAGGCTTTCGACCAACCGCCGCATGACGGCGTGCCCACCATGACGATGGCGCGACCGTCATAGTCGACGCCGTCCGGGGTCATGCCGGCGACCATCGCCGTGGCGCGGGCGGTGGCGCCGGCGACGGCGTCCTCGCTGTCCAGATGGTCGAGGAATGCGGCGATCTCGACGCGTTTCTCAATCACCTGCGCGAATCGAAAGATGTCGCGGTCGAGGGTTTCGCACGCCGCCGCCGCGCGGCGCGCGTCGAGATAGGCGTCCATAGTGAAGTCCTCGCGAAACTTAGCGAAATGCGCGAGCATGTCGCGCACCGCGCCGGAATTGCGAATCGCCGTTTCGTCGATGGCTTGGTCGGAGCACACGTCGTCGAGCACCGCGCGGGAAACGCTGACGTCGATCCGCACCGTCAATGGCGTCGCGTCCTGCTGCGCCGCAAAAGCGCCGCATGATAAGAAGCAAAGTGATAGAATTATCGCCGCAATCTGGCGCATGGCGTCGTCCCCCGCAATATTATTGGCGCAGCCAGTCGTCGCCGGCCGCTTTGCCGGAAGTGTAGACAATCGTCAGCGTCCCGTCTAACCGGGGCGGCGCGGAAACAAGCCGTTCTGTCGCGCGAGAAGGCGCTGGAATTAGCGTCGCATCAGCGCGGCGATGCGATTGATGCGGGGCGCGCGGCGGCTCTCGACGCGAGCTTCGTCGTGGAAACTAACGCCTTTACCGCCGACAATATCCTCGGACACGACTTGCAAGAACAGCCGACCGCCATCGATCGCCTCGTTAACGACTTCGAGGGTCGTGCGCGAGAAATAGACTTCGCGGGCCTTAAACGGCGCAACCGGCCGAAGCTTCAGATCGCGAATTTCATAGATTCGCGCGATCGTGTCGGTGATCATTTGGTCCGACGGCAGCAATTGATAGAGCGACGCGATCAAGGCGATGCCGAAATTGATCAGCTCGTCGCCTTCATGCAGCGCTTGTTCCATCATTAATTCCGACGCGAGCCGATCTTGGCAGTCAGCGATTTTGATATAGGCGCCGAGGAAATCAAGCGTATGCGAGTCCGGCGGCATCAAAAGAGACGCCGCGGCGGCGTCTTTCACGTTGCGTTGCAGGCGCAAGAAATCGATTTGTTCACGGATGTCGAGAATGTCGCGGTTGAAATCGAATTTATTCTTTTCGCCCCAGAATGATTGGACTGCGTCTCTAATCTTATTGCGCGTGCTCTCGCGTTGGCCCTCGACGCAGGCGTGGACGATTTCATTCGAGGCGAGCTTTAGGATCGCCCGCGACAGATCGTCGAAAGATTCCTCTAGCCGGGCGTATGCTTGGCACGCCGCTTCGTCCTCCTCCACCGCGGCGAGAAACGCCGCTGTTGAAGCGCTGCGTAAACGAACTTTATCGATCTGAATGCCTAAGTGGGTGCCGTTCTTCCGCAAGTGCTGCAGTTGTTCGGCGAACTCGCGAATATTGACTTTGATTTCTTCGGTCTTAGCGTCGCGATATTTTGCCGCTTCGAGTTGCAATTGGCGTTTCGCAACGGCGTCGGTGTTGAGCGCGATCGCCACAGCGGCGAGGGCGCCGCCGATCGCCGCCGGGACGCCCACGAGATAGCCGAGATATTCGCCGACCGCGCCGAGTTGGTCCGGGTCGTTGGGATCAGGCTGCGGCGCGTCTTGAACCGCCAATGGAAGCGCAAAGAGTGCGTAATAAAGGAACAGCAGAAAAAGAATGCCGCCAATAACATAGCCAATATTGCGAAGCATGGACGTCCCCCAACGACTTTCACGCTGCCAGGTCTAGGCGAAATTCGGCTGCTTGTTAATCGGCGGGCAACGGAAAATGCGGCGGCGCATCGTCGAGAATGGGGGAGCGTTGCTGCGGCGCATCAATTAAATGCGTTTCTTGGGCATGCCTCAGGGCTT
>CAYWWL010000191.1:0-4501 GCA_964461925.1 uncultured Caulobacterales bacterium
CGTCGATCCAGGCCCGTTCGCCTATTGGCAATACGAACAGGCGGTTGCGCTCGGCAAAACCACCGATCCTGAAGCCCTGCAGACCAAGATCGACGCTGGCGCGGTGCAGATGGAGGACATCCAGCGCGGCGTCAATCAATCGTCCCAAGACGCGATTAAGCAGCGCTATGACGCAGCCACCGCGGCGCTCGAAGGTTATCGGGCGCTAGGCGAGACGATTCGCGGCAAGGTCGGCGACGACGCGCCGCCGTCGAGCAACATCATCGAGACAATTACGGAGATTCAACGCGCGATTCGGTCGCTTGCGCCGTTCGTCGAAGAGGCGCCGGTTGAGGAAGAAGAAGAGATCGCCGTCGAAGGCGAGGACGGCGTCGTGGTGGTGCAGAAGGCCGCCGCCGCGGCTGGCCCGATCGCCAATCGCGAAGACGCGCTCCGCAAACTCGACGAAGTCGCGCGCTATTTCGAGAAGAACGAACCAACGTCCGTCGTGCCGTTGGCGATTCGCGACCTTATCCGCCGCGCGCGGATGCCGATCAGCGAATTGCTTGAGGAATTATTGCACGACGAACCGTCGGCGCGGTCGAACTTCCTCGCTCGCGCCGGGGTTAAGCCGGTCGAGCCGGAAGTTTAACGCCGGGTTTGAATTATTTGTAATCGCTGGGGAGGGGCCTCGGCTGCGCGTCCCTGAAATTTGAAGATCGTAAGGTGGAGAGAAGACTATGGTCAGTATGCACGATAAGTTGAAGAAGGTGAGGAAGCCTCGGGTTCACATCACCTATGACGTTGAAACCGAAGGCGCGATGGAGACGAAGGAAATCCCGTTCGTCGTCGGCGTGATGGGCGATTTCTCAGGCGACCCGACGGAGCCGCTCAAGTCGCTCAAAGATCGCAAATTCGTCCAAATCGATCGCGAAAATTTCGACGACGTGATGCGGCGGATGACGCCTGGCGTGAACATGAAAGTGAAGAACACGCTGAAGGGCGACGACAGCGAAATGGCCGTCAACCTCAAGTTCAACTCGATGGACGACTTTGAGCCGGCGAAAATCGTCGACCAAGTAGCGCCCTTGAAGGCCTTGATGGAGACCCGCAACAAATTGCGCGACTTGATGTCGAAAGCGGACAGCTCCGAAGAACTCGAAGGTCTGCTCGAACAAGTGCTTCAGAATGAAGAGGCGCTGTCCGGCTTAAAGTCGGAACTCGGCGTCGAAGATCCGGCATCGGACAAAGAAGGGGAGTAGATCCGACATGAGTGAAACTGAAAAAGCTGGCGGCGCGGCGGCGGAAACGACCGAAGAAAGCGTCAGCCTCCTCGATCAGGCGATCGGCGCGACCAAGCAGACCGAGCCAGAACGGGTTCAGGAATTGATGAAGACGCTGACCGAGCAAGCGCTCGCCGGCACCGTCTCGTTCTCGAAGAACCTGACCGTCACGTTCAACAAGGCGATTGACGAAATCGACAAAAAGATCTCCGAGCAATTGGCGGAGATTATGCACCATGAGAAATTCACCAAGCTCGAAGGCAGCTGGCGTGGATTGCACTATTTGGTGTCCAATTCTCTGACCGGCACGGACTTGAAAATCCGTGTGATGAACGCGTCGAAGAAAGAAGTCGCGAAGGACATGGCGAAAGCGGTCGATTTCGACCAAAGCCAGACCTTCAAGAAGATCTACGAGAATGAATTCGGCATGGCCGGCGGCGAGCCCTATGGCGCGCTGATCGGCGACTATTTCTTCGACAATGGTCCGGAGGACGTCGAGTTCCTGCGCAATATGTCGAACGTCGCGGCCGGCGCTTTCGCGCCGTTCATCTCCGCGGCCGATTGCGGCATGTTCGGCATGGAATCCTATGGCGAGTTATCGAAGCCGCGCGACCTGAAGCAGAAATTCGAGTCGACGGAATACATGAAATGGCGGGGTTTCCGCGATTCCGACGATTCTCGTTTCGTCACCTTGACGATGCCGCGGGTGCTCGCGCGGGTGCCTTACGGGGCGGCGACGAAGCAGGTCGAAGAGTTCAATTACGAAGAAGCGCCATACAGCGACACCGGCGCGGCTTTGCCGATGGAGCACGACGACTATTGCTGGATGAACGCGGCCTACGCGCTTGGCGCGCGGATGACGCAAGCCTTCGCCGAAAGCGGTTGGTGTACGGCCATTCGCGGCGCTGAAGGCGGCGGCAAGGTCACCGATCTGCCGACTCACGTCTTCACCAGCGACGACGGCGATATGGACGCAAAGTGTCCGACTGAAATCGGCATCACCGACCGTCGCGAGAAAGAGCTGTCGGACCTCGGTTTCTTGCCGCTGTGCCACTATAAGAATACTGATTATTCAGTCTTCTTTGGCGGTCAGACGACGCAACGGCCGAAAATGTACGACCAGCCCGCCGCCACGGAAAACGCCGCCATTTCAGCGCGTTTGCCGTACATCATGGCGACGTCGCGCTTCGCCCATTACTTGAAAGTGATGGCGCGGGACAAAATCGGCTCCTTCATGGAGGCGTCCGATTGCGAGTCGTGGTTGAATAAGTGGATCAGCAACTACGTCAACGCCACTGAAGGCGCCGGTCAGGAAATGCGGGCGAAATATCCGCTGCGCGAAGCCCTGGTCGAGGTGAAGGAGATCCCTGGCGCGCCAGGCTCTTACAACGCCGTCGCTTATCTGCGTCCGTGGCTGCAGTTCGAGGAGCTTTCGACCTCGATGCGTCTCGTCGCGCGGATTCCAGAAAAGAGCTAAATGATCTGTACGCCAAAATATAGGGGCGACAGTTATGGCTGAAGAGGCGGACGGACCATCGATCGGCGCCGTCCCCGAGAACGAGGCGGAGCCGCCGTTGCGAAACGGCGCGCTCCGCTTTGCGTGTGACGCGGAGGGGCGAGAGAAGCTCGCAGCCTTCGTTGAGAACGACGACCTACGCGGCGCATTGCTCGCCTGGTTCGGCGCTGACGCCGTCGGACCGGGCAAAGCCCCGTTGCGCACGCTGATCGATCGCGACGTCGCCGAGATTGACGAGCATATAAGCCGCGTTCTCGACGCGATCATGAACCACGAGAGCCTAAAGCACGTGGAAGGGCTCTGGCGCGGCGTGCGATGGCTGGTCGAGCCGCTGCCCCGTCGCGGGTCGCAAAGCAAAGTCGTCGTCAAAGTGCTGAACGCCTCGAAGGCTGACCTCGCGCGGGACTTGTCTAAGAGCCCGGAATTCGACCAAAGCCAGACGTTCCAGAAGATTTACAATGAAGAGTTCGGCATCGCCGGCGGCAGGCCATATGGACTGCTGGTGACGGACTATGAGATTTCGGTGCGACCGACGACGCCGGGGGTCGACGACGTTTCGTTTATCCGCGACCTATCAAAGGTCGCAAGCGCCGCGTTCTGCCCACTGATCGTATCGGCGCCGCCGACATTGTTCGGCGTCGACACAATGCGCGAATTGTCCCGTCGGGAGAACATTAAAGCGACCTTCGAGCAGGCCGAATTCGCGCGCCTGCGCGGGTTTCAGTCGAGCGACGACGCGCGCTTCATTGGCGTGTGCGTCGGCCGTATGTTGGCGCGGCAGCCGCATCGGGTGGACGCGCTGAAAGATCTTGGTTTCGCCTATCGACCGGCCATGTCCGACGGCTGCGGCTCGGAGGTATGGTCGCCGGGCGCGTTCGCGGTGGCCCACGCGGTGATCCGCGCCTTCACGCAATACGCCTGGCCCGCCGCCATGCGCGGCGCGCCGGACGCCGAAAGCGAGCGGCAATTGTCGGGCGGCGTCGTGGCGCCGATCAAACGTCCGGACTTTGAAACCGACCGCCCTTCGGTGGGCACCAAATTGCCGATCGAGGCGGCGTTCTCGGAGAACCAGGAATCGCAATTGAACGCGCTTGGCTTCATCGCCCTGCGAACATGCCCGTACACCGATTATGTCGCCTTTTACAATGTGCCGTCCGCGCATAACCTGAAGACCTTGTCGACGAGCGCGGCGAACCAGAACGCGCGCATTAGCTCGATGCTGAACTATCTTTTGTGCGCTTGTCGTTTCGCCCATTACGTCAAGATCATCGCGCGAGAATGGATCGGCTCGTATAAGACCGCGGCGGAATGCCAAAAACGGCTGCAGAAATGGATTAGCGGCTACTGCATCGCCAGCGAGAATACCGGCTATGCGGAGCGCGCGCGCTTCCCGTTGCGGCGGGCGAAGATCACCGTCGACGAAGTGATTGGTCGGCCGGGCGAGTTTGGCTGCAATATCCAGCTCGAACCGCATTTTCAACTAGATTACATCGTGTCCGAATTTGAATTGTCGACCGTTCTCGACGTCGGCTCGCAAGCGGCATAAAGAGGGAGAAAACCATGTCGTCATATGAACTGCTTTCCGCAGGCGATCTTGAAGGGTGGATCGCTGAGCTCACGTCAGAAGTGAAAGCGAAGCCGACCGACGCTGGCGCCCGCTTGAACTTGGCCCAGGGGCTGATCATCGTGATGGACCCGTCGTCGACGACGAACGACCGCGCCA
>CAYWWL010000192.1:0-2184 GCA_964461925.1 uncultured Caulobacterales bacterium
GCCGACGGCGCCGGCGACGACATCGTCAGCCGGCGTTTCGCCGATCAACGTCGCGACGATCTCTTTGGTCACGTCGCTAGCGGCGTCTTTGACTTTGCCGGCGGCGGTGACGCGCATGTCAGCGAGACGCTTCTCCGCGTCGGCGATTGAGGCTGCGGTCTTCTCGTCCGCCATCGCTTGCAATTCGGCGATTTCGGTTTCGACCTCGGCGCGGGTTTGAGCGGCGATCGACTGAGCCTTGGTCCGGGCGCTCGCGAGCGCCTCGTTATAGGACCGTTCGGCTTCTTCCGCTTGGCGACGGAATTCAGACGCATGATCGAGATCGTCCGCGATGCGATCGCGCCGCTCTTCAATCGCGCCGCCGAGGCGCGGCAGGATAACGCCGGACATGAGCCAATAGAGAACCCCGAACGTGATCGCCAGCCAGAAGATCTGGCTGGGATAGGTCGAGAAGTCCATTTGCGGTAAGCCGCCGCTGGCGCTTTTATCGCCCGCTGCTTCGCTCGCCGCCGCAAGTAGCGCATGGGTTAACATGGCCGCACCTCACATTGCTGCCGGCGCGGAAAGGCCGCGCCGCCGTCGTTCCGTTTGCTTAGAATACAAACAGGATAAGCATTGCGACCACGAAGCCCAGGAGGCCCGTGAATTCGGTCAATGCGAAGGCAAGGAGCAAGGTTTGCTGGTTCGCCGCCGCAGCCGATGGGTTGCGGAATGCGCCCGACAAGAAGTTGCCGAAGATAAGGCCAAGGCCCACGCCCGCGCCTGCGAGCGGAAGTGCCGCGATGCCGGCGCCGATAAGTTTTGCTGCTTCAGGTGTCATGCCAATCGTTTCCATTTTTGTTCCAAGTTGGCGGGCCTAAACCCCTCAATATCGCAGCCGGCCCTTACGCTGCGACCAGGTAAACGTCAACTCTTCCTAGTGATGTCCGACATTCACCGCGTCGTTGAGATAGATGCAGGTGAGGATCGCGAACACATAAGCTTGCAGAAACGCCACCAGGATCTCCAACAAGGTGATCGCCACGGTGCCGAGGAAGGGGAAGATCGCGATCGCGCTGACGACGCCGCCGGCGCTGATCAGCGAGATGATGAAGCCGGCGAACACTTTCAGAATGATGTGGCCGGCCAGCATGTTGGCGAACAGACGAATCGCCAAGCTCAAGGGACGCGACAAAAACGAGACGAATTCGATCAGCACGATCAGCGGCAACAGCCAGCCAGGCACGCCTGACGGCACGAACAGCTTCAAAAAGCCGAGGCCGTTCTTGTAGAAGCCGTAAATGATCACGATCGAGATCGACAGCATCGCCAGGCCGAAGGTGACGGCGATATGGCTGGTCGTGGTGAAGGTGTGCGACACGCCTGGGATCGACGGGAACAGGCCAAGCAGGTTGGCCAGCAAGATATAGATGAACAAGGTGAAGACGTACGGGAAGAACTTCATGCCTTCCTGGCCGATGGCGCCGCGCACCATGTCGGCGACGAAGTCGTACATCAGCTCTGCGATCGACTGCATGCGGCCTGGGATCAACGCGCTCGACCGGGTCGCCACCACGAAAAACAAGATCGCCAGGCCAGTGGCGATGAACATCCACAAGGTGGAGTTGGTGAAGGAGACGTCGATCCCGCCAATGCTCAACGGCACCAAAGGCGCGATCTCGAATTGCTCCATCGGGCCGGCGGCTTGCGGCGCGAGACCGGGCAAGCGGGAAAGGAGCGGTGCAATCAATAGGTCGAAGGTGTTCACGTGTGGGCTGCCTTGTCTTCAAGCGCCAGGACCGCGTCCCGGACGGCGCTTTTCAGGGTTCTTCTCCGCGTTATCGGTATTTGTCCAGCACCGGATGTAGGTCAGGACGCATTATTTGTCGTTTTTCTCGCCTGTGGTCTCGTTCGGAGCCCGGGTCGCGCCTTCTTCGTCGTCCGTTTCGTCGGGCTTGCCGAACGCCTGGATGGCGTTACGCAAGCCTGCGCCGAAGCCCAGGAACAACCCCGCCAAGAGACCGAACGGCGCCGCGCCGGTGAGCGCGTCTAAGCCAAGTCCCAGACCGAGGCCGACGATGACCGCGGCGATCAGCTCGGAAGCCAGCCGAAAGCCTTGTCCGAGAGATTGTCCGCGCTGCGCGTCCAAGTTTTCTTGCGCGACATCGGCGCCGCGGGCGGCGTCCAATCGTTGCGAAAACTCTT
>CAYWWL010000192.1:2195-4476 GCA_964461925.1 uncultured Caulobacterales bacterium
CAGAGACGGCAGGTCGTCCTTGCCGGCGTCGTCCGTCATAAACGGGGCCTGAAGAAAAGCGTGAATCAGATCCACGCCCCTAAAATTCGCGCGGACATTAACGGCGCCGCATTGCAGCGTCAAGCAAGCAAAAACCCCCGTGGCAAAGGAATTTAGCGCCGCTTCCAAGGCCTTGGCGGGCGCGGCGTCGTGCCGCGCCTAGAGCGGGGAAAATTAGGCGAATTTAGCGTCGTCGGACGGCCTCGGAACTCCGCCGTGCGGCATTATTCCGCGGCGACGAGTTGCTCGGCGTTCTGCAGATCGACCGAGACCAATTGGCTGACCCCACGCTCCATCATGGTGACGCCGAACAGACGGTCCATGCGCGACATGGTGAGCGCGTGGTGGGTGATCACCAGGAACCGGGTCTGGGTTTCCTTCGCCATCTGATTGAGGAGACGGCAGAAACGTTCGGTATTGGCGTCGTCGAGCGGCGCGTCGACCTCGTCGAGGACGCAGACCGGCGCCGGATTCGCCATAAACACTGCGAAGATCAGGGCCGTCGCCGTCAACGCCTGTTCGCCGCCGGACATCAGCGACATTGAGGTCAGCTTCTTGCCGGGCGGCGAGGCGAAGATCTCGAGGCCCGCCTCCAGCACGTCTTCGGATTCAATCATCCGCAACTCCGCCTGGCCGCCATTGAACAGGCGGGTGAACAGGCTCGAGAAATTCGCGTTCACGGTCTCGAAGGCGGCGTTCAGGCGTTCGCGGGCTTCGCGATTGATGCTGCCGATGGCGGCGCGCAGCTTGCGGATCGCCGCTTCGCAGTCTTCGCGTTCGGTGATGATCTCGGTCAGCCGTTCGCTGACTTCTTGCAATTCTTCGTCCGCGCGCAGATTGACGCCGCCTAGGTTTTCGCGTTCGCGCTTATAGCGCTCGAGCTTGCGCTCAAGATCTTCGCGCGGCGGCGTTTCGCCGTTTTTGAACTCGGCGAGGTCGAACAGCTCTTCCGGGGCGGCGTTGCAAGTCTCGCGAGCGTAATGGGTGGCGTCCTCAAGACGCTCAAGGGCGTTCTGCAATTGCGCGTCGGCCCGGGCTCGGGCTTCGCGGGCCTCTGCGGCGGCGGCGTCCGCTTCCCGAGCGGTGCGATTCGCCGTCTCCGATTCGGACACGGCCGTGGCGAGCGCGTCGGCGGCGGCGTTGCGCGCCGTCTCGGCGTCGGCGATCGAGGAGAGCAGGGTCTTGCGCTTTTCGGCGATGGTTTCGGGCGCATTGGCGGCGGTCTCGCGCGCGGTCTCCGCTTCGCTCAAGCGCGCGCGCAGCTCGCTGACCCGGGTTTCCGCCGTCTCGGCGCGGTTGCGCCAGACTCCGGCCTCGCGGGACAGTTCCGCCAGCCGTTCCGAGCGCATCGCCGATTCCCGGGAAAGATCCTTATACGCCGCGCGGGCCTCGGCGGCGGCGGCGCGCGCTTCGGAAAGGGTTTCGCGCACGCTGGCGATGTCCGATTCCAACCTGTCGGCTTGCGGCAATTGCAGCAGAGCGGCGCGAAGCTCTTCCTGCTGACGGTTCGTGTCGGCGACGTCGTCCTCGGCGCGGGCGAGATTGTCGGCGATCGCTTGAAGCCGGCTCGACGTGCGTTCATGGGCGCGCTCAAGGCTGCTGAGGGCCGAGCGGGCCTCGTCGAGAGCGCGGCGCGACGCAGCCACGAGGCCACGGGCTTCGCGCTCGGCTTGTTTGGTTTTCTCGAGGCTTTCGTGGGCGGCGGCGAATTCGCGGCGAGCGGCGTCGGCCCGCGCCTCCACGTCGGCGAGGTCCTCGACCAAATGGGTCAGGCGATTGCGTTGCTCCAGTCGGATCGCCGCGGCGGTCTTGGCTTCGGCGCGCTTTACGTAGCCGTCCCAGCGCCATAGATCGCCGTCGACGGTGACGAGGCGCTGGCCGGGCGCCAGGCTCTTCACCAGGCGCGGGCCATTCGCGGGATCGACGACGCCGACCATGGCCAAGCGGCGCGCAATCGCCGGCGGCGCGGTGACGAAGCGGGCCAACGGCGCGGCGTTCATCGGCAGCGCGCCTCCACGGATCTCTGCAAGGTGGTCGATGATGTAGAGGTTCTTGACGACGCCCTCCCCCTTACGCTCACCGTAGGTGTGATACATCGTCCCGGTCTCGAACAACCCGTCGAGAATCAGGTTGTCCGTCGAGGCCTTGTCGTTCGCCGGGTTGCCGTTCGGCGTCTTCGTGGTGATCGTCTCGCGCTTCTTATAGACCCGCCACGAGTTGTTGTTCGACTGGGTGACGAACC
>CAYWWL010000193.1:0-4460 GCA_964461925.1 uncultured Caulobacterales bacterium
CCGGCCTCGCAGTGGCGCGACGCCGTTGGTTTGGAGCGTCCACCGATGAGCTTTGATATTCCGCAAGAGATTGAAGACTATTTGCGCGCGCTTGATCGTTTTATCGAGACCGAGATCAAGCCGCTTGAACAGGCCGACGACAATATCCGGTTTTTCGACCATCGCCGCGAGCACGCTCGCACCGACTGGGATCGCGGCGGCTTGCCTCGGGCCGAGTGGGAGGAATTGCTCGGCGAAGCGCGCAAGCGCGCCGACGCGGCGGGGCATTACCGCTACGCCTTGCCGGCGGAGTTCGGCGGCCAGGACGGGTCGCATCTGGCCATGGCGCGGATCCGCGAGCATCTCGCCGCCAAGGGCCTTGGCCTGCATAATGATCTGCAGAACGAACATTCCATCGTCGGCAATCTGGTGCAGCCTTTGATGCTGCGCGATTTCGGTCGCCCCGAACAACAGGCCGCCTTCATGCCGGCCATGCTCGCCGGGGAGATGCTATGGGCGTTTGGCCTCACCGAAGAAAAGCATGGCTCCGACGCCACCCATTTGGAGACCCGGGCGGTGCGCGAGACCCGAGACGGCAAGCCGGGCTGGCGCATTGACGGCGAGAAGATGTGGACCACGGGGGCCCATGTCGCGACCCATGTGATGACCTTCGCGCGCCATAGCGGCGCGCCCGGCGGCGCCCGGGGCATTGGTTGTTTCATCGTGCCGATGGACGCCGAGGGATTGCAGATCGGGGAGTATTATTGGACGTTCAATATGCCCACGGATCATCCGAAATTGACCTTTGACAATGTTTGGATCCCCGAAGACGCAGTGCTCGGCGACGTTGATATCGGGCTCGCCTGCGCCCAGCATTTCGTCCACGAAAACCGCATCCGTCAAGCCGCGTCGTCGTTGGGGGCGGCGACCTATTGCATCGCCGAATCCGTCGCGTACGCCCGCGAGCGGGAGACCTTCGGCAAGCCGCTCAGCGCTAATCAGGGCATACAATTTCCGCTTGTTGAATTGCACGCCGAGGCGGAGATGCTGCGCCAGCTGATCTATAAGACCGCGCATGATATGGACCAGATGGCGAAGCGGGACGTGGCGAAGAACCTGTCGGACAAGATCGCCATCTGCAATTACCGGGCGAACCGATTGGTTTGCGACGCCGCCGACCGGGCGATGCAGGTGCATGGCGGCCTTGGATATTCCCGGCACAAACCGTTTGAGCACATTTATCGCCACCATCGGCGCTATCGGATCACCGAAGGGTCGGAGGAGATTCAAATGCGGAAAGTCGCCGGCGTCTTGTTCGGCTATATATAGGGCCGCGTTGCGGCCAGGGCGCGCCTCTGCAAATGTTGCAAATGACAAGATAGTTATCGGGCGTCGCCGCGCCGCGCGGTCATTTCATGATTTTGACCCTCAGCATCGACGGCGCGTCGGAGACCGTCGTGTTCCAGCGTCAGCCTGTGTCCATCGCCTTGACGGGCGGCGACCGGGCGGCGCGCCCCTAAGAACACCTTGACATATTTGGTCTATTTTGTCAGCTTCGGCCGCGGGACCGATCATTAAGGCCTGACCAATGGGACCTGACCAAGGGACGCCGCCGCCGCGATGACAGCCGCGAAAACCGACGAGAAGTGGGAATTGGTGTTCGACGCCGCGTCGGACGTCTTCGCGCAATATGGGTTTCGCCGCACCTCCATGAACGACATCGCCCAAGCGGCGGGCATGTCGCGCCCGGCGCTCTACCTCCTGTTTGAAAACAAAGAAGATTTATTTCGCCGGCTCGCCAATTACCGGCAGAGCCTGGCGATTGACGAAGCGGTTTCCATCCTCGCGTCCGACGCGCCCTTCGCTGAAAGGTTTATCGAGGCGATCCTGGCGTATGAGCGGGTGTTCTACGAGCCGGTGGCGGCGTCGCCCCATGGCGCGGAGTTTCTCGATCTCAATATCAGCGTCGCGTCCGACGACATGAAGAAAGGCCATGAGCGGCTTATCGCCCATCTTGGCGACGCAATGGCGACGGCGGCGGCCGACGGCGCGGTGACTCTCGACGGCGTCTCCATGGCGCCGCGGGCCTTCGTGGAGATATTGATGTCGTCAGTGGGCGGGCAGAAGCGCGCGGCGACATCGATCAAAGACTTTCGGAAAAGAGTGAAACAGGTGGCGTCGGTGTTCCTGACGTCGATCGCTAGAGGAGGCGCGCAATGACGACCTTGACGATTAACGGCGAAACCAAAACCGTGGACGTCGATCCCTATATGCCCTTGCTGTGGGTGTTGCGGGAGAAGCTCAAGCTCACCGGCACCAAATTCGGCTGCGGCGTCGCCCAGTGCGGGGCGTGTACGGTACATCTCGACGGCGTGCCGATCCGCTCGTGTTCGACGCCGGTGATCGCCGCCGAGGGGGCTCAGATCACCACGATTGAAGGCGTCGCCGAGGCAGACGGCACCCGCCATGCGGTGCAGCAAGCTTGGATCGACCACCAAGCGCCCCAATGCGGTTATTGCCAATCGGGCCAGATCATGTCCGCGATCGCGCTCTTGCAGGAAACGCCCAATCCAACGGACGCGGACATCGACGCCGCCATGCAAGGCAATATTTGCCGCTGCGGCGCTTACGGCCGCATTCGCGACGCTATTAAGACCGCCGCCGCGCAGATGCCGGCGCCAGTGACGGAGGGTTCTGACAATGGGTAAGTGGACCAGAAGAGGCGTTATCGCCGCTGGCGTCGCGGCAGGCGGCGTGCTCACCGTGGGCGTGGCGATGCGCGAAGGCCACCGCGCGCCGAAGCTCGCCGGCATGGTCGCCGACGAAGGCGAAACCTTGGTCAATGTCTGGGTTAAGTTGGCCGACGACAACACCGTGACCGCGATCGTCCCGCATTCGGAAATGGGCCAAGGGGTGTTCACCTCCATGGCGCAGATGTTGGCCGAGGAGATGGACGCGGATTGGGAGACCGTGCGCTTCGAGCAGGCGCCGGCGCATGAGGCGTATGCGAACTATCCGTTGGGTCGCGAATATCTGATGGGCGGCGCGACGGTGCCCGGCTTTGTGCAAGATTCCCTGAATGGCGGCTTTTTGAGGCTCGCCCAATCCATGTCCCTGCAGATCACCGGCGGTTCGACCGCCGTGCGCTTCACCGGCGAGGGCGGCATGCGCATCGCTGGCGCCGCGGCGCGCGAGATGCTGCTGCGAGCGGCGGCGAAGGAATGGAAGGTGTCGGCGGGCGATCTGCGCGCGGCGAAATCCTATATCCACCACGACGCGACGGGTCGCTCCGCGCCGTTCGCCGACTTCGCGGCGGCCGCGGCGAAATTATCGCCGCCGACCCAGCCGAAACTCAAGGCCGCGAGCGATTACACACTTATGGGAACGTCCGTGCCGCGGGTCGACATTCCGTCGAAAGTCGACGGCACGGCGCAATTCGCCATGGACGTGGACCTGCCGGGGATGCGTTACGCCGCGGTGATGGGACCGCCGGTGTTCGGCGCCGTCGCCGAGGCGCTCACCCTTAATGGCGCGGACGCGATGCCGGGGGTCGAGCAGGTGATCAATGAGGGCGACGTGGTCGCCGTCGTCGCCGATAGTTATTGGAACGCGGAACAAGCCGTGCGCGCCATTGAGGTGACGTGGTCGAAGACCGGCAAGGAAGGCCTGTCGCAAAGCGCGATCTACGATCAGTTCCGCGCCGACATGGCGAGCGCCGTCGCCTCCGGCAAGGAGAAGGTCGACGTCAAGATCGGCGACGCGCGCAAGGCGGCGGCCAACGCCGCCACCCGCATCGAGGCGGAATATTCGGTGCCGTATCTCGCTCACGCGGCGATGGAGCCGCTCAACGCGGTGGCTCAGGCCAAAGACGGCAAGATCGACATTTGGATCGGCCACCAAAACCCGCTGTCGGTGCGCGACGAGATCGCCGGCGCTTTCGACGTGAAGAAAGAAAACGTCACCGTGCATAATTGCCTGCTCGGCGGCGGTTTCGGCCGCAAATCGGAAGCGGACTATCCTTTGATGGCCGTCAAAATCGCCAAAAAAGCGGGCGCGCCGGTGAAGATGATCTGGTCGCGCGAGCAAGACACGCAGCAGGATTTTTATCGCCCCGCCACCACCGCCAAGGTCATCGCCGGCCTCGACGCCGAAGGCGCGCCGCTGAGTTGGGATTATCAGTTCGTGCACAAACATGATCCTGTCGAGGCGTCCGAGATCCCGTATGCGATCGACAACCAATTCATCCACTACGCCGAGACCGACAACCCGATCAGGTTCGGTCCTTGGCGTTCGGTCGACCATACCCAGCATGGCTTCTTCATCGAATCCTTCATCGACGAAATGGCCCACGCGGCGGGGCAAGATCCGCTCAGCTATCGCCGCGGGCTCGTGGCCCACAAGCCGCGCTATGTCGCCGCGCTCGACGCGGTCAAAAAAGCCTCGGGTTGGGGACGGGCGTTGCCGCAAGGGCGGGGGCTCGG
>CAYWWL010000194.1:0-4451 GCA_964461925.1 uncultured Caulobacterales bacterium
AGATGGCGTAGAGCGGGCCGGGGGCGAGGTTGAAGATCGCCTGCAAGGGGCCTTCGTCCGCCGGCGCGACGAGGCGGAACGCGGTGTCGGCGTCGTAATAGCCGGCGGCGACAAGGGCTCGTTTGATCGCTTCGGCGTCTTTGCGGCCGGCGAACCGCACCGCCGCGGCGGTCGGATAGGGGCGGGCTTCTTGCGCCAATTGCGATACCAGGCGCAGCCGATCGGCGAGGCCCGAAGGAGCGCCGGCGATCTCCACCCGATAATTGTCGGCTGCGGCGGCTCTTGTGGGCGACAGCGCCGCGGCGGCGCACGCCAAGGCGATGACCGCGCAGGACGCGCGTGCGCGTTCCCGTGCGGACAGGCGGGCTCGCCTTGAGCGCAAGTCACTGCCGATCAACGCCATACTCCTATCTTCGGTGCGACCATGCGTTACGCGATTAAGATTGCGATGGGCTAACCATAGCCCGCGTCGGGCCCTATGAAAGGCCCTCACGGCGGCTTTTGCCGTGGCAATTCGACCAAACCATGGCGCCGCTTGGCAAGGACGAGGGAAACCGGTACCAACTCACGCTTTCCGCCGCGTCTTTCCATAGCGGCGGGCTTGAGACGAAGAGCTTCCACATGGCCCATCCTTTAAGCGGCGCAGATCCCGTCACCCTATCGAAAGTGATCGCCCGCGCCGGCGCCCCGGCCGAAACGCTGAAAGCCGCAGGCATTATCGCCGCTGTCGCCGGCCGCCAGCCATTCTCCATCGCCGAACGGTTGGTGATGGATTCCCGGTTGCCGCAAATGCAAGACCTGCCGGCGCCGATCTTCTTGCTCGGCCATTGGCGCTCGGGCACCACCCATCTCTATAACGTGCTGACCAAGAGCGACCAATTCGGCTATGTGCCCCCGGTCGCCACCGGTCTGCCCTGGGATTTGTTCGGCATCGCCACCACGTTGCGCCCAATGCTCGAAAAAGCGCTGCCCTCGCATCGCTATATCGACAATATCCCGGTCCATCCCGACAGTCCGCAAGAAGACGAAATCGCCATGGCGAACATGTCGGATCTGTCCTTCTATCACGGGATCTATTTTCCCCAGGCGTTCGCCGAATTCCTCGATCGCGGCTTGTTCTTCGACGGCGTTAGCGACGCGGAAGTCAGCGCCTGGCGGACGCGGTTCGAATACCTCCTGCGCAAATTGTCGAAGATGCAAGACAATAAGCCGATGATGATCAAGAACCCGGTTTATACTGGGCGCCTGGCGCTGCTGCGGGAGATGTTCCCGACCGCGAAATTCGTCCACATCCATCGCAATCCGTATGACGTCTTCGTGTCCATGCAGAACTTCTACAAGAAGCTGCTGGCTGAATTCGCTTTGCAGGACTACGGCCATGTCGACGTCGACGAGACGATTTTCAGCGTTTACGATCGAATGATGCGGACGCTGGAGAAAGACGCCGCTTCGGTCGATCCAAGCCGCTATGTGGAATTGCGCTATGACGATCTCGACGCCGATCCCATGGGCTCGCTAGAGACGATTTATCGCGCCTTGAGCCTGCCAGGCTTCGCTGATGCGAAACCGAAATTCGAGGCCTATCTCGGCTCGGTCAAGAGTTATGAGAAAAACAAATTCGACTATTCCCCGGCCACCGCGGAGAAAGTCGCAGCGCGAATGGCTCGGTTCATCGCAAAATGGGACTATCAACCGCCGGCGGGCTAGGCTGACCCGCCGCAACCGATTATGATCGGCTTTGGGTATGATAGTGGTAGAGGCTAGCCAGAAGGCGGGGGCGACATGGCGCATCTAGACTTTTCAGCAGGCATTCCATTGCGAATCGCCGCGATCAGCGGATTGGCGCTGGCTGCTGCGTGCGCGCCGGAATCCCTGGGCGATCCCCGCTATGCGGGGGAGTCATGCCGCCGCGTGACGTTGATCGACGAGCGCACGGGCGCGGCCATCGTCGGCGCGGAAGATATGGCGATCGACCGTCGTCGCGACCGCCTGATCGTCTCGGCCTATGATCGACGGGCGGCGGAGCGCGCGGCCCGACGCAAAGCCTTTCAAGTGCCCGAAGGCGGGCTTTATGAGCTCGACCTCAACGCCTTGCGACAGCCGGACGGCCGTTTGGTGGCGGCGCGGCCCTTGCTTGACGCGGACGCTGTCGCCGGCGGGCTCAGACCGCATGGCCTCGACTACGATCCCGAGCGCGGCGAAGTCGCCTTCGTCAATCGCGGCTATCAGAAAATAGACGAGCGCTGGCGGATGACCCCGCGGCTCGAACGGGCGTCGATTTTCGGCGACATCGTCGAGGTCAGCGGCGAAGAAGCGCCGTGCGCGGCCAATGACGTGCTCGTCAGCGACGTTGGCGCGTTCGTTTCGTTCGACCATGGCGATTGCGGTTGGCGCGGCATGGCCGAAGACGTGTTCGGGTTCGCGCGCAGCGGGATCGCGTCGGCTGGCGGCGCGCCCCTATTCGAAGCGGCGAAGTTCGCGAACGGCATCGCCGAATTGCGCAATGGCGACATTGCGCTCGCCGACACTAAGAGCAGTTCCATTGTTGTGCTGACGAAAGCTGGCGACGGCTTCGACGAAGAGCGCCGGGTGACGACGCCGGGCGGGCCCGACAATCTCACCATCGCCGAGGACGGCCGGGTGATTGCCGCGTTGCATCCGTCGCTGATTTGGATCGGCGCGCATCGCAAACTCGGTTTCGGCAACGCCCCGTCGCGGGTTGTTAAAGTCGACCCCGACTCAGGCGACGTTGAGCTTCTGTTCGACAATGTCGTCGGACATCGCTTTTCCGCCGCCACCGTGGCCGTCGAGGATGATAAGACCTTGGTGCTCGGCTCGGTCACTGAGCCCGGCGTCCTCGTCTGCCGTCGCGGAGACCCGCTTTTACAGGAGTCACGCTCAGCCGATGATCGATCTCGTCACCGGGGGGGCCGGCTTCGTCGGCAAAAAACTGGTTGAGGAATTGGCCGCCCGAGGCCGGCGCGTGCGCGTCCTCGATCTGCAAGAAAAGCCAGCCGCCAGCCCGGCCGATGAATGGATCGTCGGATCCTTGACCGACGCGGCGACCGTCGCGGCCGCCGTCGCGGGCGTCTCCACCGTCTATCATCTCGCCGGCGTCGCCGATCTTTGGCGGGCGGACCCGCAGATCTTCGACGCGGTCAATCATCGCGGCGCGGTCGATCTTATCGCTGCGGCCCGGGCCGCCGGGGTCGAGCGCTTCGTCCTGTGCTCCAGCGCCACGACATTGGTCGGCGAAGCGACGCCGATCGGCCCGTCCGACGCCGACGAGAACGTCATTTTCGCGCCCGAGGACTTGCTTGGCGCTTATCCGGCCTCGAAGCGCGCCGCCGAATGCGCCGCGGAAGCCGCCGCGGCGGACGGATTTTCCGTGGTCATCGTCAATCCGACCGAGCCCCTCGGCGCCGGCGACGACGCGATCACGCCGCCGACCCGTATGATGCTCGACTTCCTCAATGGCGACACGCCCGCCTATATCGATTGCATACTGAATTTCGTCAGCGTTGAGGATCTCGCCAAGGGCATGATCGCCGCCGCGGACAAAGGCGCGCCAGGGGAGCGCTATCTGCTCGCCGGCGACAATATCCCGATGGCGCGGCTGCTCGCCATGTTGAGCGAGGCGACAGGCCGCAAGACGCCGAAAACAAAGCTGCCTTATGGGGTGGCGCTCGCTGTCGGCGTCATCGATACGAAATTCGTGGCGGCGCTCACGGGCAAGGCGCCGAAGGCGCCCTTGACCGGCGTGCGCTTGGCGGGAAGACGGGTGTCGTTTTCCGGCGCGAAGGCGGCGCGCGATCTTGATTGGCGCGCCGCGCCGGTCGACTCGGCTTTGCGCGAGATGATCGATTGGGCCGAGGCCCAGGGACACTTGAAGCCGCGATAGCGTGGTCGTCGCCGCCTGTGCTAGAAACGGCCCATGGAAGAGATTCGCCAAGCGCTCGCGCTAGACTGCGATTGGGACAGCCGCCGCAGGTTCGTCGGCGACGCGCGCCTGCCGTCGCGTTATCGCGTGTCGGACTTCGCCGCGGAGACGATCGCCGCGGTGGGCGTCGCCGCTGCGGCGGTGCGCGACGCCCTCGGCCTCGATCCGACCATGGCCGGCGACGACGTGGTGGTCGATCGGCGGCTCGCGTCGCTATGGTTCCAATGGTCGATCGAGCCCGTCGGATGGACGGCGCCGCCGGTTTGGGATCCGATCGCCGGGCTTTATCGAACCCGAGACGGTTGGATTAGACTGCATACGAATTTACCCCACCATCGAGCCGCGGCGTGCGCGGCGCTTGGCCTGACCGACAATGACGCGCTTGATCGCGACGCCGTCGCCGCGAGCGTGACGCCATGGGACAAAGACGCGCTTGAGACCGCGATTGTCGAACGCGGCGGGGTCGCCGCGGCCATGCGCACGCATGAAGAATGGCGCGATCATGACCAAG
>CAYWWL010000195.1:0-4114 GCA_964461925.1 uncultured Caulobacterales bacterium
AGGGCATCGCCGACGTGATCGAGGCGCGGGCGATCACCGACGGTCGGGTGTCCTTGCGCACCGGCGTCGCCTCGGCCTTCGTCTCGGCCTTGTCCGTCGGCTCCGGCGGCAGCGCCGGCCGGGAAGGCCCGGCGGTGCATCTCGGCGCGGCGATTGCGTCTTTCCTCGACCATAAATTCGGCTTCAGCGCCAAAGATCGACGCACGCTCTTGGGCTGCGGCGCCGCCGGCGCCGTGGCGGCGAGCTTTAACGCGCCGATCGCCGGCGTGTTGTTCGCCCTGGAAGTGGTGATGGGGGCTTATGGCCTGTCGATCTTCGGCCCGATTGCGGCGGCGAGCGTCACCGCGGCGATCGTGGTGCGCACCCATCTTGGCGACTCGCCGGCCATCGCCGCGCCGGAATATGGCGCCATCGCCAATACCGACGTCGCCCTGGCGGCGCTCTTGGGCGTGCTTTGCGGCTTGTTGGCGACGGTCTTCTTGCTAGCGACGGAACGGATGACGGTGCGCATTCGCGAATTCGCCGACAAGCAGAAATTCTCCTACATTTTCTTGCCGCCCATCGGCGGCGCGATCGTCGGCGCCATCGGCGCGTTCCATCCGGAAGTCTTCGGCATCGGCTATGAGACCGTGCAAAACGCCTTCGCCGGCGATTACGCCTTGGCGACGATCTTCGTCATTCTGGCGCTGAAGATACTCGCCACCGCCGTGACTCTATCGTGCCGGTTCGGCGGCGGCGTGTTCTCGCCGGGCTTGGTGATCGGGGCGCTCACCGGGGCCGGCTTTGGCGGCCTCGTCAGCGCTTTCGTGCCCGGCGACACCGCGAGTCCGGCGCTTTACGCCATGGTCGGCATGGGGGCGACGTCCGGGGCGATCATCGGCGCGCCGATCTCGACGACGTTGATCGTGTTCGAAATGACCGGCGACTATGCGCTGACGATCTCGCTGATCGTGGCGGTGGCGCTGGCGACGCTGGTCACCCAGGCGCTGGCTGGCCGGTCTTTCTTCCATTGGCAATTGTCGCGCCGAGGATACGATTTGTCCGAAGGCCCGCAAGGGGTGATCTTGCAAACCATCCGTGTACGCGACGTGATGGAGCGAATGCCGGCGGGAACGCCGTTGTCCGTCGACGCGCCGCGGTTGCGCAGCAATCAGTCCCTCGGCCAGGCCCTAGCGGAGCTCGACCGCCGAGACGAGGTCGGCCTGCCGGTGGTGAGCGGGCGCGCGCCGGACGAAGTGATCGGCTATCTCTCCCGGGTGAAGGCGCTGCACGCTTATAACCGGGCGCTGATCGACAGCCACGTGGAGCACCATCGCTAAACGTCGCGCTTTCGCGCCACTGCGCCGCCTAGTCGCCGGCCGGCGCCGCGGCGCCGAGTAGGTAGCGTGGTCCGGCGCCGTTGGCCGCAGCCGCGTCGTCGGGATTGTATAACGCGCAATTCTTCAAGGATAAGCAGCCGCAGCCAATGCAGCCGTCGAGCCGATCGCGCATCCGCGTCATCAAGGCGATGCGCGCGTCAAGCTCGTCGCGGAATGCCCGGCTGATGCGTCGCCAGTCCGCCGCCGACGGGGTGCGCTGGTCGGGCAGGGATTGCAGCTTGTCGCGGATCTCGGCGATCGAGAAGCCAAGCCGTTGGGCGATCATCACGAACGAGAGCCGGCGAATGTCCGAGCGCAAGAAACGCCGTTGTCCGCCTTGATTGCGCATCGGCGCGATCAACCCCTTGGTTTCGTAAAAACGGATCGCCGACACTGACAGTCCGGTGCGCCGCGCAAGGTCGCCGATCGAGAGCAATTCCACGCTCGCCATTTTTTCTCCTTCGCCTCTTGACCTCAACTAAGGTTGAGGAATTACATCATCTGGGAGCAACGCGAAAGGAGGTCGGCATGTCAAAAGCCGTCTTAGAACACCTCAATGTCACCGTGAGCGACCCGGCGCGCACCGCGCAGTTGATGAGCGATCTTTTCGATTGGAAAATTCGCTGGCAGGGCGAGTCGAAAATGGGCGGCCACACCGTTCATGTGGGCGAAGACGACACTTATCTCGCTCTGTATACGGTGGGCGCCCCGAAGACGCCGGACGCTAGTTACCACATGAAAGGCGGACTGAATCATATCGGCGTCGTCGTTGACGATCTCGACGCCGTCGAAGCGAAGGTCAAAGACGCCGGGTATGAGCCGCACAATCATGGCGACTATGAACCGGGGCGCAGGTTCTATTTTCATGACCATGACGGGATCGAATTCGAAATCGTCAGCTACGCCGAGAAGGGAGCCGGACAATGAGCCGTTCATCCCCTCCTTCCTTGAGCGGCGGCGTCGATCATATCCATCTCTATGCGCCGTCGCGGGAGGAGGTCGCGGCGTGGTATCATGACGTCTTCGGCTTCACGCCGGTGGCTGACTTCGCCTTCTGGGCCGAGGACCCTGGCGGTCCGTTGACCATCGAGGACGCCGGCGGGCGCATCCATTTGGCGCTGTTTTCCAGGGATGAAGCCAAACCGGCCTCATTCGCGTTCGGCGCGACCGCGCAGGAGTACCTCGCTTGGCGCGGCTATTTCGCCGAGAAGGGGCTGACGGCGCGGGAAAGCGACCACGACAAGTCGTTCTCCATGTACGTCGTCGATCCGTTTGACAACGTCATCGAGATCACCTGCTACGACCATGCGACAGTGCGCGCCGCAAGCTAGGCGACCGCGCCGGATCAGATGTCGAACTTGACCCCTTGGGCCAAGGGCAGGGCGCCGGAATAGTTCACCGTGTTGGTGGCCCGGCGCATATAGGCCTTCCAGGCGTCGGATCCGGATTCCCGGCCGCCGCCGGTTTCTTTCTCGCCGCCGAACGCGCCGCCGATTTCCGCCCCTGACGTGCCGATATTGACGTTGGCGATGCCGCAGTCGCTGCCCGCGGCGGACAGGAATTCCTCCGCCTCGCCAATGTCAGCGGTGAAGATCGACGACGACAGGCCCTGGGCGGCGGCGTTTTGCAGCGCAATCGCCTGCTGAAGATCTGTATACGGCATAACATAGAGAATTGGCGCGAACGTCTCCTCCAACATGGTCCCGGCTTGCTCGCTCATCTCGACGATCGCCGGCTTGACGTAGCGGCCTTCCTCCAGGCCTTCCACGCGAAACGGATCGCCGCCATGGACTTTGGCTTCGGTCTGGCGCGCCGAGGCCAAGGCCTCTTGCATTTTCTGGAACGCCGCAGCGTCGATCAACGGGCCAATCAGGACGCCGTCGGCGCGCGGATCGCCGATCGGGGCGGAGTCGAACGCGACTTTCAGCTTGTCGAGGAAGTCGTCGTAGATCGATTGGTGTAAGAACAACCGGCGCAGGCTGGTGCAGCGTTGGCCGGCGGTGCCCAGGGCGGAGAAGGCGACGGCGCGCAAGGCCAGGTCGAGATCCGCCTTGTCGCTGACGATCGCGGCGTTATTGCCGCCAAGTTCTAGGATCGAGCGGGCGAAGCGCCGGGCCGCGCGCGGGCCGACCTCACGGCCCATGGCGCACGAGCCGGTCGCGGAAACGATCGCCACCCGCGGATCGTCCACCAACGCCCCGCCAGTGGCGCCGTCGCCGAGCACTAGGCTCGACAGCGCAGCATGGGCGAGATCGTTCGGCGCGGCGTCCGCATGGGCGGCGTTAAACCGCGTCCGGGCGCGCTCGAATAACGCCGTTACGGCGATGGCGGTGAGCGGCGTTTTCTCCGACGGCTTCCAGATGATCGAATTGCCGCAGACGAGGGCGAGGGCTGCGTTCCACGACCAGACCGCCACCGGGAAGTTGAACGCGGAAATGATCGCGGTCGGCCCCATCGGGTGCCAGGTCTCCATCATCCGATGGCCTGGGCGTTCCGACGGCAAGGTGAGGCCGCCGATTTGCCGCGACAAGCCGACGGCGAAATCGCAAATGTCGATCATCTCTTGGACCTCGCCGAGGCCTTCTGAGATCACTTTGCCGGCTTCGAGGGTGACGATCCGCGCCAGCGGCTCTTTCGCCTGGCGCAATTCCTCGCCGAGCAGCCGCACCAGCTCGCCGCGCAAAGGCGCGGGAACCGTGCGCCATGCGAGGAACGCGTCGCGGCTGCGGCTGACGATGTCGCGGATCGCGCCAGGT
>CAYWWL010000195.1:4124-4435 GCA_964461925.1 uncultured Caulobacterales bacterium
CGTCGAGGGCGCGCTGGGCGAGATCGCCGCCCGGCCGCGTGGGGTGCGTTCCGGAAACGGCGCCCCGAGGGCGTCGAATGCAGCGCGTACGTCGTCGCTGGTCGATGGCGAAGTCATGGCGTCGGCCTCCTTTAGGGGCGCTTTTTGCTCGCTAGGGTTATTGCGGGCCGATCATGTTCTCAGGGCGGACGATGGCGTCGAAATCGTCCTCGGGGATGCCGTCCTTGATCGCCTCCTCGCGCAGCGTGGTGCCGTTCTTGTGCGCCGCCTTAGCGATCGCCGCGGCCCGGTCATAACCGTATTTTTCTTTC
>CAYWWL010000196.1:0-2768 GCA_964461925.1 uncultured Caulobacterales bacterium
GCCTTCATGGATCCACAGACCGTCGGCGCGGATCGTCAGATCAAGCTCGCCGCAATAGTCCGGGTTCCATTTATCCACCGGGGGCAGGCCCCTGGTCTCGGCGCCGTCGAGCGCGGCCGCATATCGCATTAAGTCAGTCATAAAAGTAAACCGGCGGCCATATTACTGACCGCCGGCCCAATTGTTCAAGTCGACGACGCGGCGCGCCGTCGTCGCAGCGAGACGCTTAGTTGGTCTCGCCGCAGGTCAAGCAACGTGCATACGCGTTGCGCGGGTCATTGAACTCATCGAGCGTGTTGACCTGCTTTTCAACGCTTTTGATCACCCGGCCGACGAAGGACGAATTGCGGTAGGCGTCGTCGCGGCTGACGCCGAGGGCCGCCATCGTCTTCGCGGCGAAGCTGCCGAACAGCGCCTCGAACGGCGAGACCTCTTCGATCATCCGCACCGTGTCGTACTCTTCCAGGCCCGCCGCCGCGGCCGCCGCCGCGATCGCGTCGTCATAGTCGCCGAGATTGTCGACCAGTTTCAGGCCGCGCGCCGTCTCGCCGATCCAGACCCGGCCTTGGGCGATGGAGTCGACATAGCTGGCGTCGAGATTACGGCCAGACGCCACCACGTCGAGGAACTCGGCGTAGCCGTGCTCGATCGACTGCTGGTAGATGTCAGCGACGTTCTCTTCAAGCGGACCAATGCCGGTGGCCGTTGCGGAGGATAGCGGCGTGGTGCCGACGCCGTCGACGGTGACGCCCCAATATTCCGCCGCTTTTTCAAACGTCGGGAAGAAGGCGAAGATGCCGATCGAACCGGTCACCGTGGTCGGCGCCGCCCAGATCTGGTCCGCAGGCGCGGAGATCCAATAGCCGCCGGACGCCGCTAACGAGCCCATGGAGACGATCACCGGCTTGCCGGCTTCTTTCAACGCCAAGACTTGATCGCGAATGATCTCCGACGCGAAGGCCGAGCCGCCTGGGCTGTCGACGCGCAGCACCACGGCCTTGACGTCGTCGTCTTCACGCGCAAGGCGCAGATAATTGCCGACCGTGTCGCCGCCGGCCGCAGCGCCAGCTGGCGCTTCGCCGTCGATGATCGTGCCCGCCGCGGTGACCACGGCGACGTTCGGCGCATCGCCGTCTTCCGGCGCTTCGAGAGTGCTAAGATAGTCGCGATAGCTGACTTTCTTATAGCTGTCGTCGTCTTCGCCGAAGGCGTCGACCAACGCCGCCAGGCGCTCCGGACGCGACATCAGCTCATCGACCAGATTGGCGTTCTTCGCGGCCTTGGCGATGTCGCCGCCAGCTGCGCGCAGCGCGCTGTTATAGTCGTTGGCGAGGCCTTTGACCGTGCCCGGGGTCAGCCCGCGCGCGCCTTCGACGGCGTCCGCATAGGTGTCCCAAAGAACGTTCAAGTAAGCGAGATTGGCTTCTTTCGCTTCCGGCGACATGTCGTCGCGCAGATACGGCTCAACCGCCGACTTGAAGGTGCCCACACGGAACACGTGCGACGTGACCATGAGCTTCTCGAGGAACGATTTCATATAGGTCTTGTACCGATCGTAACCGGTGAAGACGACGGCCCCCATGTCGTGCATGTAGATCTTGTCGGCGTTGGCCGCGAGCAGATATTGGTTCTGGTCGAAATAATCGCCGATCGCGTAGACCGATTTGCCGCTCTCTTTGAACGCCTGCAGCTCGCTCGACAGATAGTGCACTTTACTGGCGCTGATCGAGGGGATGTAGAGATTTTGAAGATCGAGAACGAGGCCTTTGATGCGGTCGTCGTCCTTGGCTTCGCGCAAGACCCGAACGATGTCGTGGACTTCGATCTGCGACGGCTCGTCGACGCCATAGGCGTCTTGGATCGCTTGTTCGAACGGATCCACGGTTTCGGCCTGTTCGACCAAGATCCCGTTTGGATTGATCAGCAGCGCTGAGTCGGCCTCAATGGTCACGCCATTGTTCGACTTGCCGCCGACGAAGCCTTGCGAAAAGCTCGTCATCGCGCCGACGATGAACAACAACAAGAACAAGCCGACGATCCCTTGAATCACCAGCAAAGAGCCAATGACGAATTTGCCAAAGCCCTTAATGAATCCCCAAACGGAGAAGTTATTGTCTTCAGAAGCCACTTGGCTCGATCCCCTTATACTGTGCGCCGCATTCGCGACGGCTTGGACGCGCACCGATCCGCATGTCGGCCATGTCGCTGCCGCGGAGAAACCCCACGGTAAGCGTCAAGAGATAAGATGCGGATAATATTCGCCCCACGTGATTTCACGTTCCGTCTTACATCTCGATGGTAAAGAGAATGGGGGACATCGCGCAATAGGCAATCGCGGTGCGGCAACCTGATGCTAATTTAAGGCGAGCAGTTGCCTTTCGGCCCAGAGAATATGCTACACCGGGTTGCTACAGATGTGGTGCGAATTCCATAAATGAAACAATCAACTGCGCTGAAAGAGAGAACCCGCCCCTATGAGTGAGGCTGACCTGATGCGTCAATTCGACGACGTTTCCGCCAAATTGGCGAACGCCCGCGCGGCGTTGCAAAATATTGTCTTTGGTCAAGATGACGTGATCGAGCTGTCCCTGGCCACGTTGGCCGCCGGGGGTCACGGGCTTCTGGTCGGCGCGCCGGGCCTCGCCAAGACACTTTTGGTGTCTTCGATCGCCGATCTTTTAGGCATGTCGGCGAAACGCGTGCAATTCACCCCGGATCTAATGCCTGGCGACGTGCTCGGCTCGGAAGTGTTGGAAGAATCAGCCAGC
>CAYWWL010000196.1:2778-4433 GCA_964461925.1 uncultured Caulobacterales bacterium
GTTCCGCTTTATTAAAGGCCCGATCTTCTGCCAATTATTGATGGCGGACGAGATCAACCGGGCGAGCCCGCGCACCCAATCCGCGCTGTTGCAGGCGATGCAGGAACATCACGTCACCGTGGCCGGCGCGCGGCATGATTTGCCCGAGCCGTTCCACGTGCTGGCGACGCAGAACCCGATCGAACAAGAAGGCACCTATCCCCTGCCCGAAGCCCAGCTTGACCGGTTCCTGCTGGAGATCACCGTCGACTATCCCGACGCCGAGGCGGAACGGAAAATCCTCGCCGCCACCACCGGCGTCGAAACGACCGCGCCCGCCGCGGCGATGAGCCCTGAAGACTTGATCGCCGCCCAGGGCGTGGTCCGCGGCATGCCCATCGCTGAGCGTCTTGTGGACGGCATTCTCGCCCTAGTGCGCGCCGCCCGGCCCACCGACGACGCCGATGCGCGAATCAAAGACCTGGTGCGCTGGGGTCCAGGACCGCGGGCGAGCCAAGCGTTCACCAACGCCGCGCGCGCATTGGCGCTGCTCGACGGCCGCAAGGCGCCGTCCATGGAAGACGTGAAACGCCTGGCCAAGCCAGTGCTGCGGCACCGCATGGCGCTCACCTATGTGGCGATGCAAGAGCGCTTGACCGTCGACGATCTGATTGACGAACTCGTCGCGCTGCATTTGGTCGACTAATGCCGCCGCCTGTCGCCACTGATCTCCAGCACGCCGCTGACGACGTCGCCGCCGGTTTTGCGCCGCTCCTCGCCGAGGCCCGGCGGCTGGCGCACACCATCGCCGCCGGCGCCCATGGCCGACGCCGGGCGGGACCAGGCGAGAGTTTTTGGCAGCATCGGCCTTATGGGTTCGGCGATCCGGTGAACGCCATCGATTGGCGCCAATCGGCGCGCTCGGCCGACAGGCTCTATGTGCGCCAGAACGAATGGGAGGCGGCGGCCTCGATCTGGCTGTGGCGCGATCCCTCCGCGTCGCTGGACTACGCCTCGGATCGTCAGGGTCCGACAAAACGCTGGCGCGCCGACGTGTTGGCGGTGGCGTTGACGATCCTATTGTCCCAAGCGGGCGAACGAATCGGCCTGATCGGCGGGCGCGATCGGCCGTTTCATGGTCGCGCGGCGCCCAATCTTCTCTTGCAAGGTCTGGCCCGCGCCGACGCCGACCCCGTGCCCGCAATCGTGCGAATCCGCGACGAAGCCCATGTGGTCGCCTTCAGCGACTTCTTTCTCGATCTCGACGCTCTGCGCGAGGCTGTCGACGGCTATGGCCGGCAAGGCGCGCGCGGCGTCCTCGTACAGATCACCGACCCCGCCGAAGAGACCTTTCCATTCGCTGGGCGGACCGAATTCACCGACGTAGAAACTCCGCGCAAAATCACCTTTGGCGACGCCGCCGCCCTGGGCGCGGACTACCGCGCCGCCTTCGCCGCCCACCGCGCCGCGGTCGCCGGCATCGCCGAGGCGGCGGGCTGGACCATGATCGAACACCGCACTGACGCGCCGGCCACGGCTGCGTTGTTTGCGCTTTACGAAGCGCTGAGCGACGCCGGCCCGCAGCCGCGCCGCGCCGGCCGATAGGATTTCGTCAATGTTCAATGTCGCCGCGATATCGTTCGGCTCGCCGCTCTTGCTGCTGGCGCTGCTTGGAC
>CAYWWL010000197.1:0-758 GCA_964461925.1 uncultured Caulobacterales bacterium
CGCCGTGCTTCTTCTCGAACAGGTCTTTGTATTCTTTGCGCAGCGCCATCACCGCGGTCATGTCGACGTCGTTGAACGTCGTCAGCATAGCGGCGGTGTCCTGCGCCTCTTTCAAACGGCGTGCGATGGTTTGGCGTAGGCGGGACATCTTCACCCGCTCTTCGCGCGGACCGAGATCGCGCGGCTCATGGACTTGCGGCGCGCTCGCCGCTGGCGCCGAGGCCGCCGCCGCCAAAGCGTCGCCTTTGGTGACCCGGCCGCCTTTGCCGCCGCCTTGGATCGTCGAGGCGTCGAGATTGTGTTCTTCGATCACCCGGCGCGGCGCCGGAGACAATGGCGCATTCTGGGACGCAGCCGGCGTCGGCGCGGCGGCCTGTGGGGCGGCTTGCGCCGTGGCGCCATTGGCCGCCGCGGCGCCCTGCTCCACCACCGCGATCACGGCGCCGACTTCGACGGTGTCGCCTTCTTGAGCTTTGATCTCACGCAACACGCCGGTTGTCGGCGCGCCCACGTCCATCGCCGCTTTGTCGGTTTCAAGGGTGACGATCGGCTCGTCAATCTCAACCGCGTCGCCGACTTTCTTCAACCATTCGCCAATATCCGCTTCGGTGACGGATTCGCCGCCTTCCGGCACCACCACGTCGACCATGGCGCCGCCGCCCGTCGCCGCCGGCGCCGCGGTTTGGGCCGCAGCAGCCGCGGTTGGGGCTGCGCCGTCGCCGCTGTCGCCGATCCGGCGGAGGAGCGCGGCGATGTGA
>CAYWWL010000197.1:769-4418 GCA_964461925.1 uncultured Caulobacterales bacterium
TGGGCGAGGATCTCCGTGAGCACGCCAGCGCTCGGCGCCGCCGCCTCGATCGAGACTTTGTCAGTCTCCAGCTCAACCACCGGCTCGTCCGCAGCGACCGCTTCGCCGACGCCCTTCAGCCATTTGCCGATGGTCGCTTCGGTCACCGATTCGCCTAAGGTCGGCACGCGAATTTCAATGCTCATAGCAAAACTGCTCCTATGCGCCGCTTTGACTGCGGCTTTAAACCGTCAACGCTTCGTCGAGAAACGCATCTAACTCCGCCTTGTGCCGGGCCATGATGCCTGTCGCCGGCGACGCCGCCGCCGCGCGGCCGACATAGCGCGCGCGCTTATGATCAGCGCCCACCTGGGCCAAGGTCCATTCGATATTCGGCTCCATGAAGAACCACGCGCCCATATTCTTGGGCTCTTCCTGGCACCACACCATCTCCGCGCCTTTGAAGCGCTGCAGCTCTTTGATCATCGAGTGCGCTGGATACGGATAATATTGCTCGACGCGCATCAGATAGACGTCGTCGACGCCGCGCTTCTCGCGCTCTTCCAGCAGATCGTAATAGACTTTGCCGGAGCAGATCACGACGCGCTTGATTTCATTGTCAGGCTTCAACGTCACCGTCGAACCAGGCTTGAATTCGGCGTCGTCCCACAAGACCCGGTGGAACGACGAGCCCTCGCCCATCTCCTCAATGGTCGAAACGCAACGCTTGTGCCGCAATAGCGACTTCGGCGTCATCATCACCAACGGTTTGCGGAAGTTGCGCCGCATCTGCCGCCGCAGAATATGGAAGTAATTCGACGGCGTCGTGCAGTTGGCGACTTGCATATTGTCTTGCGCGCACAATTGCAGGAACCGCTCAAGCCGCGCCGAAGAGTGTTCCGGTCCCTGACCTTCATAGCCGTGCGGCAATAGCAGCACGAGGCCCGACATGCGCAGCCATTTGCGCTCGCTCGACGAGATGAACTGGTCGATCATGATCTGCGCGCCGTTCACGAAGTCGCCGAACTGCGCCTCCCACAGCACCAGATATTTCGGATTGGCGAGCGAGTAGCCGTATTCGAAGCCCATCACCGCGAATTCCGAAAGATTGGAATCGTGCACTTCGAAATCGGCTTTAGCGCCGTCGATCTGTTTCAGCGGCGTATGCGTCGCCTCGGTTTCTTGTTCGATGAAGACCGAATGGCGCTGGGAGAACGTGCCGCGGCGGGAATCCTGGCCCGACAGGCGAACGCCATAGCCTTCCCTGACCAAGGTGCCGAAGGCCAAGGCCTCGGCGCTGGCCCAATCAATGCCCTCGCCGTCGGCGTAGCTCTTGCGCCGTTGGTCGAGCACCCGCTTTAGGGTGCGGTGCACTTTAAAATCATCCGGATAGGAACAGATCTGCTCGCCGATCGCCTTTAGCTCGGCGGCGTCGACCGCGGTCTCGCCGCGTCGATCGTCGTCGACCGGCGGCGCGAAGCCAGACCATTGGCCGTCGAGCCAGTCGGCTTTGTTCGGCTTGAACTGTTCGGCCGACGAGAATTCGTCATTCAGGAACGACTTGAAATTCTCCCGCTCGCGGCGGTCGTAGGCGTCGTCGATCACGCCCTCTTTCACCAGGCGGTCAGCATAAAGCTCCCGCGCCGAGGGGTGGCCTTTGATCTTCTTGTACATCAATGGCTGGGTGAAGCTCGGTTCGTCGCCTTCATTGTGGCCGAACCGGCGATAGCAGAACATGTCGATGACCACGTCGGCGCCGAACTTCTGACGAAACTCAGTGGCGACCTTGGCGGCGTAGACCACGGCTTCGGGGTCGTCGCCGTTCACATGGAAGATCGGCGCGGAGACCATTTTCGCCACGTCCGACGGATACGGCGACGAGCGCGCGAATTTCGGGCTCGTGGTGAAGCCGATCTGGTTATTGACGATAAAGTGAATCGTCCCGCCGCACTGATAGCCGCGCAAGCCGGAAAAGCCGAAGCACTCCGCCACGACGCCTTGGCCGGCGAACGCAGCGTCGCCATGCAGCAATAACGGCAAGACGTGCCCACGCGGGCTCTCCACGTCGCCGCGATCGATGCGGTCCTGCTTCGAGCGCGCTTTGCCAAGCACCACCGGGTCCACCGCCTCTAAGTGCGACGGGTTGGCGGTGAGCGACAAGTGCACGCGATTGCCGTCGAATTCGCGGTCGGACGAAGCGCCGAGATGGTACTTCACGTCGCCGGAGCCTTCGACTTCGTCCGGCGTCACCGAACCGCCTTGGAATTCATGGAAAATATGGTGGTAGGGCTTGAAGCTCCCGCCTTGGAACTCGTTGAAGATCGCTTTGTAGGGCTTAGCCATCACGTTGGCGAGCACGCTGAGGCGGCCGCGGTGCGGCATGCCGATGACGATTTCTTTGACGCCAAGCGCGCCGCCGCGCTTGATGATTTGCTCAAGCGCCGGGACCGTCGATTCCGCGCCGTCGAGGCCGAACCGCTTGGTGCCCACATATTTTGTATGAAGAAAATTCTCGAAGCCTTCCGCCTCGATCAATTTATTAAGGATCGCCTTCTTGCCCTGTGGCGTGAAGCTGATCTCTTTGTCGCGGCCTTCGATCCGGCGCTGCAGCCAAGCTTTTTGCTCTGGCTCGATGATGTGCATGAACTCCACGGCGAAGGTGCCGCAATAGGTCCGCTTCAAGATGCTCAGGATCTCGCGCAAGGTGGCGCTTTCCAGACCAAGGACCCAGTCGAGGAAAATCGGACGGTCAAGATCGTCGTCGGTGAAGCCGTAGGACTGGGGCTCGAACTCCGACAGATCGACTTCTTCGCCGAGACGCAACGGGTCAAGATCGGCGGCCAAGTGGCCGCGAATGCGGTAGGTCCGGATCAGCATCAAGGCGCGCAGGCTGTCGCGAGTCGCTTGCTGAATCTCTTCGGCGCTGGCGCCAGGAGACCGCGCGGCGATCTTGTCCGACACGACTTTTTCGGCGACGCCCCAATTGCCGTCGAAAACCGCGGTCATCTCGCCGTTCGGGGTCGGCGGCCAATCGGCCCGTCCCCAGCTCGGCCGGATCGCCGGTTCGCCGGAATCGTCTTTGGCGACGTCGTCGAAATAACGTCGCCAATCCTCGCTCACTGAATTTCGATCGGCGCGATATCGCGCGTATTGAGTTTCAATATAAACGGCGTTGCCGCCGGACAGAAACGACTGGGCGTCGTTTGCATTTTGATTATGGCCCGACCCGGCGCCGGGGCCGTCGCTAATTTTCGCCATCACGCACACCAAGGGTTATAATTTTAAAGGGGGCGTTTGATCACTTACATACGCCAACCGCCCCTGGGTTCAATGGTCAACAAGAGATTACCATGCACCCGAAAGTATTTATTTTTTGAGAATTTCCAACAGCGTCCGTCCCATCGCCGCAGGGGTCGGCGAGACGGCGATGCCGGCCGACTTCATCGCGTCAATTTTCGCTTCGGCGGTGTCGTCGCCGCCGGCGACGATGGCGCCGGCGTGGCCCATGCGACGTCCTGGCGGCGCGGTGACGCCGGCGATGAAGCCGACGGTCGGTTTCTTCACTTTATTCTCGGCGAGAAACTTAGCCGCGTCGGCTTCAGCCGAGCCGCCAATTTCGCCGATCATGATGATCGAATGGGTGTCGTCGTCGGCCAGGAACAACTCCAGG
>CAYWWL010000198.1:0-4407 GCA_964461925.1 uncultured Caulobacterales bacterium
CCACACGCCGGAGGATATCGACAAAGTCATCGAGGCTTACACGGCCATGGGCGACGCCGTTCCGGAAGCGAAAATAACCCCGGAAGGACAATAATCGCGCACGCAGATCGGGAATCGCGGCCTCACACATGCGTGAGGGGCGAAACCGGCCCTGCTGCGGCCACAGTTTGGCCGCTTCTCGGTGGTAAATACGAAATCAACGATTGAATATTTTTCCTCCAGAAGTAACAGTTTGCCGTGGAAGTAGGGGAATGGTCGTTCGACGGCGCGCCGTCGGGCGCAGGGTCGGATTGCCGCACGAGCGAAAACGCCGGCGGCGCGGCCACATAAAAGGTGTAACAGTGATGATGCGTACGTGCCTTGCGATCTTAACCGGCCTTGGCGTCGCCTCGACGTCGATCGCCGCGGCTGACGATTCCGCGCCGAGCGTGTTGCCGGCGTTCGAACACGTCAGCTGCATTGGCGGCAATAACGAAGTGAAAGTCGCCATCACCGGGATCGAAGAAAGCGTCGGCCTTGTCACCGCCGATCTTTATCGCAACGACCCGGACGGCTTTTTGAAGCGCGCCGGCCGCGTCGCCCAAGTGCGTTTCGCCGCGAAAGCGCCGATCACGCAGTTCTGCATGCGCGCGCCGAAGCCAGGGCAATACGCGATCGCCGTCTATCACGACGAGAACGCCAACAAGACCCTGGACAAGGGCACGTTTGGGATCCCGAAAGAGCCGTGGGGCATCTCCAACGATCCGGTGGTGCGGTTCGCGCCGCCAAAGATCGAAGAGACCCTGTTCAACGTCGCCAAGGCCGACGGCGCGACGGTGAAGATCACCATCAATAATTAGGCCTGGCCTCGCCCGAGACTGGCGCCAGCTTGGCGCATCCCCGACGCACGCACGGGCGGGCGCGCCTGTGCGTGCGCTTCAGGCCTGGGCGCAGGCGGCAAAATAGCCTAGGTCATGGGGATTGTCCGCCGCCGCTTTTTGAAATGACGCTCCCATGACCAACGCCGCCATCACGATCCAGCCAGCCAATGACGACGCCGGTCGCAAGCTCTTCATCGAAGCGCCGAAAATCGTCTGCGCCGACGATCCCTATTTCGTGCCGCCGCTCGACTTTGAGATCGGCGCCCGCCTGAACCCGAAGTCCAATCCCGGCATCGAGGCGGAGGATTGCCGGCTTTGGGTGGCGCTGCGCGACGGCGCCCCGGTGGGCCGGATCTCCGCCTTCATCAATCCGCGGCACCAAAAACTGCATGGCGACAATGCCGGACATTTCGGCTTTCTCGACGCGATCGACGACGCCGCCGTGTTTGACGCTTTGTTCGACGCCGCCGAAGGCTGGATGCGCGAGCGCGGCGTCGCGAAAAGCGCCGGGCCATACAGTTTCTCGGTCAATGAGGAAGTCGGCATGTTGGTCGACGGGTTCGACGCCCCGCCCTATGTGATGATGCCCCACGGTCGCCCCTGGTATCAGACGCATACGGAGCGCCGCGGCTATGTCAAAGCCATGGACATGTACGCGCTCAATTACCGCAATGAAAAGCAATTCATTCCCGAGAAGCGCCGCCGCTTCGTCGATCGCGCCCTGTCGAACCCGAAAGTGTCGATCCGTCTCGTCGACTTCAAACGCTTCAAAGAAGAAGTTCGCACTGTCGTCGACATCTATAACGACGCCTGGTCGGACAATTGGGGCTTTATTCCGTTCACCCCAGAACAAGCGGAGCATATGGCCGACGAGCTCCGCCCGATCATCGACGCGCATAATTTCGTGATCTGCGAGTTCGACGGCGAACCTGCGGCCTTCGGCCTGGTGCTGCCGAACATCAACCAAGCGATCCGCGACTTCAACGGCAAATTATTGCCGTTCAATTGGGCCAAACTTCTCTATCGCCTTAAGGTTAAACGGCCGACCCAGGCGCGGATGCCGCTGATGGGCGTGCGCAAAGCCTTGCAAGGCAAGCCCGTGGGCGCGGCCTTCGCCTATAAGATCATCGACATGGTGAATTCCGCGAACATCGATCGCGGCCTGGAATCGTCGGAATTGTCCTGGATTTTGGAGAATAATGGGGCCATGCTCACCATGCTGACGGAGATGGGCGGAGAAATTTACAAAACGTATCGCGTATATGAAAAACAATTATAGTCGTCGCGTCCGCTTCGGACGTTTGCTGAGCGCCGCCGTCGCCGCCGGAGTCATGATCGGCGCAATTTTAGGCGGCGGAACGAGCGCTTTGGCTCAGACCGCCGAGGCGGCGCAGGACGGCCTGAAGCAGTACACCTACAAAGTCGTCAACGCCTATCCTCACGATCGTCAGGCCTACACCCAAGGCCTGTTCGTCGACCAAGGCGCGCTGTACGAGAGCACCGGGCAATACGGCGCTTCGTCCTTGCGCCGGGTCGCGTTGGAAACCGGCGAGGTCGAACAAATGATCGAGCTGCCGGACCGCTATTTCGGCGAAGGCGTCGTGCCGTGGGACGGCAAGATCTTCGCCCTCACCTGGAAGGCCGGCGTCGGCTTCATCTTCGATCAGAATGATTTCAAGGCTCTCGGCCGGTTCAATTACGACGGCGAAGGCTGGGGCTTCACCCATGACGGCGAACGGCTGATCATGAGCGACGGCACCGACACGTTGCGGTTTCTCGATCCGGAATCCCTGGAGACGACGAAGCGGCTCGAGGTGCGCTTCAATGGCCGGCCATTGCGTTATCTCAACGAATTGGAATGGGTCGACGGGCTGATCTACGCCAATGTTTACACCACCAACGCCATCGTCATGATCGATCCGGCGAGCGGGCTCGTCAAAGGCGTGATCGATTTGAGCGGGATCCTGCCGGAGCAGGACCGCGCCGGCGCCGAGGTCCTGAACGGCGTCGCTTATGATCCGGAAACGGAGCGCCTCTTCGTCACCGGCAAGTTATGGCCGACCTTGTTCGAGATCGAGCTGGTCGAGAAACCGGCGCGCTAGAGGCCCGATCAACGCAGGAACGGCTCGTCGAAGCTGCGCAACTTGCGCGAATGCAAGGTTCCGCGCGCGGCCTCTTCTTTCAACAGATCCACCGCCTTCAGTCCGATCGCCAGGTGCTGGCTGATTCGCGCTTCGTAGAACGCGTCGGCCATGCCGGGCAGCTTCAATTCACCGTGCAGCGGCCGATCCGAGACGCACAACAAGGTCCCATAGGGGACCCGATAGCGATAGCCGTTGGCGGCGATGGTCGCCGATTCCATGTCGATGGCGATCGCCCGGGATTGGTTGAGCCGCACCGCGATTTCGTTGAAGCGCAATTCCCAATTGCGGTCGCTGGTGGTGACGATCGTGCCGGTGCGCAAATGCTCCTTCATGCCGTCGGAATCCACCTGGGTGACGTGTTGGAAGGCGCCGGTCATGGCGAGCTGCACTTCGGCGATGGTCGGGAGCGGGATCGACGGATCGAGAAGGTCGTCCAACACTTTGTCGTCGCGCAGATAGGCGTGGGCGAGAACATAGTCGCCGAGGCGCTGGGAGCGCCGCAGGCCGCCGCAATGGCCGATCATCAGCCAGACATGCGGGCGCAAGACCGCAAGATGATCGGTGATCGTTTTCGCGTTCGACGGGCCGACGCCGATATTCACCAAGGTGACCCCCGGCGCGCCGTCCAGCACCAAATGATAGGCCGGCATTTGCGGCATTTTCTTCAACGGCGGGGTCTGCGGCGGACCGTTCTTGTCGGTGACCCGGTCGCCGGGCTCGACCAAGGCCTTGGCCCGGCCGGCGGCGACTTCCGCGGCGGCGTATTCGGTGAACTCGTCGACATAGCGCTGATAGTTCGTAAACAGAATAAATGGTTGGAAGTCTCGCGGCTTGGTCGCGGTGTAGTGCTGGATCCGGTGCAGGGAATAATCGACCCGTTCGGCGGTGAACGGCGACAAAGGCAGCGGTCCGTCGCGGTTGAGGATCAGCCGCCCGTCGACGATGTCGTCATTGGTGGCGACCAGGTTCGGGGTGTGAAAATGGAACTGCAGGCGTTCGCGCTGGGGCGCGGTCAGCGCCGCGGTCGCCCGCTCCAAGGCGAAGGTGAGCGGGATCGGCGTATCCGACGGGCCGACGGAGATGCGCGCGCCATAGCGCTTGGTGAGGTAGGAAAGCTGCTCGGTGAGATAATCGCGAAACAGATCCGGCCGGGTGATCGTCGCGCCATAAGCGCTGCGCGAGGCGACCTGGCCAAGCGCGAGAGAGCTCGTCTGATTGGCCCGTTCGGCGGGGACTTCGACATAGAGATAGGGGTAGGTGGCGGTGGCGCTGCGCTCGACGCTGGCGGATTCGTTCGCATAAGCGTCGAACTGGGCCGACACCTCGTCCATCGACGCTTGATAGATGGCGTCGAGACGGTCGACGGCGTCCTCGGGGGTGTCGCATAGGGTCAATTGATCGGC
>CAYWWL010000199.1:0-4402 GCA_964461925.1 uncultured Caulobacterales bacterium
CGCCGTTGCTGAATAACACCCATCGGCGCGGCAACCTGAAAGTGCTGCTCGCGCCGGACGTGCCCGCGGTCTTGCTTGAACTCGGCTTCTTGTCCAACACCGAGGACGTCGCCAATCTTGTCTCCGCTCCATGGCGACGCAAAACCATGACCGCGGTGGCGGACGCCATCGACAGTTATTTCGACAAAACAGCACGAAATCGCCATGCTTCTGTCGCTGGCGGGGCGCAATAATCCGCTAAGAAGCAGCTGCGCCTGTCGAAAAATCAACCAAAGGCGGCGTCCCAGCGATAGGCATAAGCCTGGGCTTCGGCTAATTTGGTCTTTTGGTTTGCGGTGGACGGGCGTCGTTGGGCCCCATAAATCGTGGGGGACCGCATCAATCATGCTGGCGGCGAGGAAGCCGCCGGCGGCAAGCAATGCCGGCAAGGGGTTCGATGGATCACGATCTTTTTGATAATGGCGACGGCCGTAAGGAAAAACCGCTCGTCGCCAAACGGGCGGACGAAGAACCAAAGGTGACGGCGAGCGCCGCGGACGACGCGCCGGTGGCGCCGAAACGCGCGCCGGCGCAGCCGCCGAAGGCCGCGAGCAAAAAGCAAGCAAAAGCGACGCCGGGCGAAGCGAGCGCCGCGGCGTCGGCGGCCAGCGCGTTTTCCTTGGCGAGCCTGTCGCTAACCGCGTTGAATTTGGTCGGCCTGGCGGTCGGGGTCGCCTTTCTTGGCGTCGTTGGCGTCGGCGGCTTTTCCGCCCTCTATCTCCATGGCCTGAGCCAAGACCTGCCTGATTATGAAGCTCTCGCCGACTACGAGCCGCCAGTGACTACCCGGGTCTATGGCGGCAATGGATCTTTGGTCGCCGAATTCGCCCGCGAACGGCGCATCTTCGTGCCGGTGGAGGCGATGCCGGACATGGTCAAAGGCGCGTTTATCTCCGCCGAAGACAAATCCTTCTATGAGCATAGCGGCGTCGACGTAAAAGGCGTCGTCCGCGCGCAGATCTCTAACGTCAACAACTTGCTCAACGGACGCCGCTTAGAAGGCGGTTCGACGATCACCCAACAGGTGGCGAAGAACTTTCTGTTGAGCAGCGAGCAGAAGCTTGAGCGGAAATTGAAGGAATGGTTGATTGCGCGGCGGATCGAACGCGCGTTCACCAAGGACCAGATTCTCGAGCTGTATTTAAACGAGATCTATCTCGGGAACCGTTCCTATGGCGTCGCTGCGGCGGCGCTCAACTATTTCGATAAGTCCCTCGACGAATTGACGCTTAATGAAGCGGCCTATCTGGCGGCTATCCCGAAAGGGCCGAGCAATTATCACCCGGTGCGCAATCGCGGCCGCGCGGTGGAGCGGCGCAATTGGGTGATCGGCCGGATGTTGGCCGACGGCAAAGTCGAAGAGGCGGACGCGCGCTTGGCCCAAGAGGCGGATCTTGGCGCCCAGATCGCCCCGCCGCTCGGCGCGCGCGATTGGGCCTCCGAATATTTCGCCGAAGAAGTCCGTAAACAGATCGCCGATCGATATGGCGTCGAAGCCCTTTATGACGGCGGTCTTGCGGTCAGGACGACGGTCGATCCGCGGCTCCAAGCCGCCGCGGGCGAGACCCTGCGTCGCTGGCTGATCGATTACGATCAACGCCACGGATGGCGCGGTCCGATCGATACGATCGAGGTCACCGACGCTTGGCCGGAGACGCTCGCCGGCTTGTTCGATCAATACACGAATAATCGCAAGATCGCCGATGATCTCGCGCCATGGCGTCCGGGACTCGTTCTCGAAGTCACTGACGGTCGCGCCGTGATTGGATTCGACGCCGACGAAAGCGGCGTCATTCCATTGGAGCACGCCGCTTGGGCGCGGGCTTATAACGGTCACGACTCCAAAGGCGAGGAGATCGAAAGCGTCGCCGACGTGCTCAAGGTGGGCGACGTGGTTTACGCCGAACCCCAGGAGGAGCCGGGGGTCTACGCCCTGCGCCAAGTTCCCGCCGTGAACGGCGGTCTGGTGGCGATCGATCCGCATACGGGCCGGGTTCTTTCCATGGTCGGGGGCTTCTCGTTCCAACTGTCTGAATTTAACCGCGCGGTGCAGGCGCGGCGGCAGCCAGGCTCGACGTTCAAACCATTCGTCTACGCCGCCGCGCTCGACAGCGGCTATTCGCCCGCCAGCACCGTGCTCGACGCGCCGTTCGTGGCGCCGGGCGTGGACAGTTGGTGGAAGCCCGGCAACTATATCGCCGGTCGGTTCTATGGCGAGAGCACGCTGCGTCTCGGCATTGAACAGTCGCGCAACTCGATGACGGCGCGCTTGGCGCAGGAACTCGGCATCGGCCGCATTGTCGATTACGCCAACCGTTTCGATCTGTCCGACAATCTGCCGCGGGAATTGGCGATCTCGCTTGGATCGGGCGAAACCACGTTGATGCGCATCACCGCCGCCTATTCGACCTTCGTCAATGGCGGCAAGTCGGTGGAGCCGTTCATCATCGACCGGGTTCAGGACCGCAATGGGTCGACGATCTTCCGTCAGGACCAGCGCGTGTGCGAGGTCTGCGACCAAGACGAATGGGCGCTGCAATTAGAGCCGCAATTGCCCGACGGCCGACAGCAGGTGATTGATCCCCGTACGGCCTATCAAGTCGTCTCGATGCTCGAAGGCGTCGTTCAGCGCGGCACCGGCACGCGGATCCGCCGCATGGTCGACAAGCCCTTGGCGGGCAAAACCGGCACCACCAATGAATACAAGGACGCTTGGTTCGTCGGCTTCGCGCCGGATCTCGCCGTCGGCGTCTATGTCGGCTTCGACATGCCCCAGACCCTCGGGCAGGGCGAGGCGGGCGGCAAGGTCGCCGCGCCGATCTTCGGCGATTTCATGTCCGAAGCCTTGGCCGACACGCCTGGTATTCCGTTCCGGGTTCCGTCAGGCATCCGTCTCGTCCGCGTCAACGCCAAGACCGGCCGTCCGGCCGGACCCGGCGAGCGCAACGTTATTCTCGAAGCGTTCAAGGCCGAGGATCGGATTGGCGACAATCGCGGCCTCGACGACGAGTTCGCGCTTGATCCGCTTACGTCTGGTCCTGTCGCCACGGATGGCGGCGAAGATGCTGTTGACGAGTTGAATGGGCTTTATTAGCAGTGTCGCCCCGACGACGTTTTGACGGCTAGGAGCGACGATGCGCGCCGACTTCGAACATTTGTCCGAGCAAATTAAGCAGTCCGTAGGCCTGCTGAGGAGGCGTCTTTGACTGGGACGTCGCGACGGCTCGGTTAGAGGAACTCAATCAAAAAGCGGAAGACCCTGATCTGTGGAACGACGCGCAAGCGGCGCAGAAGCTGATGCAGGAACGGACCTCGCTGGCCAACCAAATGGACGCGGTTAGCGAGATCCAAGGCGAGCTTGACGATTTGCTCGACTTGGCGACCCTCGCCGAGGAAGAAAACGACGAGGCCAGCCTGGACGAGGTCGGAGGCCTCTTGCGGGCGCTCGCCGAACGCGCGGCGAAAATCGAAACCGAAGCCCTGCTGTCGGGCGAGGCGGATTCCAATAGCTGCTTCCTTGAAGTGCACCCCGGCGCCGGCGGCACCGAATCGAACGACTGGGCGTCGATGCTGCTGCGCATGTATGTGCGTTGGGGCCAGCGCAGCGGGTTCAAGATCGACGTTATCGACGAACAGCCCGGCGAAGAAGCTGGCATTAAGTCGGCGACCATCGAAGTCAAAGGCCATAACGCTTATGGCTGGCTGAAGACCGAATCAGGCGTGCATCGGCTGGTGCGAATCTCGCCTTACGACTCCAACGCCCGCCGCCATACCTCGTTCGCCTCGGTCTGGGTCTATCCGCAGATCGACGATCAGATCGAGATCGAGGTCAATGAAAGCGATTGCCGGATCGACACCTTCCGCGCCTCCGGGGCGGGGGGGCAGCACGTCAACACGACGGATTCCGCGGTGCGCATCACCCATGAGCCCACGGGCATCGTCGTGCAATGCCAGAACGAACGCTCGCAGCACAAGAACCGCGCCACTGCGTGGAATATGCTCCGTGCTCGACTTTATGAAGTCGAACTGCAAAAGCGCGAAGCCGAAGCCAACGCCGCGGCGGCGTCAAAGACCGACATCGGCTGGGGGCACCAGATTCGCAGCTACGTGTTGCAGCCCTATCAGATGGTGAAGGACCTGCGCACCCAGGTGGAGAGCCCAAGCCCGGATGACGTGCTCGACGGCGACATCGACGCCTTCATCACCGCGGCGTTGGCGCAACGCGTCGGCGGCGACTAGCGGCCATGTCGATTAAGTGACGAAAAAAAGAGCCGCCAGAGACTGGCGGCTCAATCACTTCGTCGGTCCGAGAAACGCTTCGACGCTGGACTAGCGCAGCGGCGAACGGCTCGGATTCATAAAT
>CAYWWL010000200.1:0-4376 GCA_964461925.1 uncultured Caulobacterales bacterium
GAGCGACTATTTGCCGAGGGCGGTTATCGGTTGGCGAGACTAAGGATGGTGCGCAATTTGGTTTCCGGCGGTTCGGTCAGCTTCACCGCCTTCATCTGCCGGTGCAGGCCCAATTTGCCCTTCGCCACTTCGTGGATGGTTTTCTGGTCCTCCACCACGATGCGCAATTTCTCCAGGTTCTCCCGCGGAATGCGCAGGGTCTGGCCTTCTTCGAAGCGGGAGATTTCGTCGATCGGCAGGCGCAATTGCTCGACCACGGCGGTGAGCTCCAACGGCAGGGACATGGTCTCCACCTTCATGTGCTTATACCATAGGCCCTTCGACGGCGCGTCTTCGAGCGAGATCGGATTGCTGCCGACGGTCAATTCCTCGACGATGTTCAGCGGCAGCACCAAGCGCATGGCGAGGTCTAACGTCTCGTTGGGGTCGGTGAACATATAGGTGAGCACCACCACTTTCGACGTCTCGTCGAGATATTTCACGTTGTCGACAAGGCGTTCGATGTTCAAAGCGCGCTCGAAGTCCTTTTCCGCGATGCGGATTTTCTCCGGGAATTCCTCTTGGATCGAGGTCAATAGGCATTCGAAGAACGGCCGGCTGAGGATCTGGTCGACATAGGACGGGGTGTAGGCGTCGGCCTTTTCCTCGTCGGAAATCTGTCCTGACAGGCCAAGCTCGATCCAGTGATAGGCGAGGCGATTGTCCAGATGCAGGAGGACGTCTGCGCTATTGCAAAATAGAGACTTCGCCGGCACCCCGGCGAGCACGCTCTTCAGGCTGGAGATTTCGGCGTCATGGAACCGCGGCGTAAGCGTGAACTTCGGCTCTAAGACCAAGCCTTCGATCAATTTCGCGTTGAGGTTTTCCGCGTATTCGAAAACCGCCGCGTCGGGCTTGCGCCCATCCGCCGCTTTAATCTTTCTTCGGATTAACTGACCGCCGCTTTCCGTCACTACCAACCGCCCCGATGTGTTATCTCGAACCTGTTATTAACGATAAAAGGGTTACTTCCGCTTTAAAGAATTGCTGACCGTTTCCTGTTCAAGTGCGGATTGGGGAAGTGCTAGGCCGGGTGCGCCGTCAGGGCGCGGGGAGTTTCGTGAGCGGTATATGAGCGGCGATACGATCATCAAGAAGAAGAAGGTCGTCTCGGGCGACGGCCACCATGGCGGCGCCTGGAAAGTCGCCTACGCCGACTTCGTGACCGCGATGATGGCGTTCTTTCTGTTGATGTGGCTGTTGAACGCCACCACGGAAGACCAGCGCAAAGGCATCGCCGATTATTTCGACCCAACGATTCCGGTGAGCCGGATTTCCGGCGGCGGCGACGACGTTTTGTCGGGGGACTCGATCTTCGCCGAAGACAAGCAAGCCCGGGACGGGGCGGGCGGCGCGAAAGGCGTGCGCGGCCCGTCGTCCCCGGCGGTGGAAGGCACGCCGTCGGAGGAGCGCGCCTATACGCCGGGCACCAGCGTCGAAAGCCCAGGCCTCGGCGGCGATCGTTCGGCCTATGGCCTGGCTGAATCGTCGGCTGAAATCGAAGCCCAAATCATGAAAGGCGTCAGCGAGAGCGGCGGCGAAAACGGCCTCGTTAAGCATCTTTATATGCGTCAGACCCCTGAAGGTCTGGTGATTGAAATTGTCGACCAGGAAAATGAAGGCCTGTTCGCGGTCGGCTCGGCGGCGCCGTCGCTAAAGCTTAAGCAATTATTAGCGATCGTCGCCGAGGTGACGTCGCGGGTGAAGAACGACGTCGCCGTGGTCGGGCACACCGACGCCAATAGCTATCGCGGCGGCGGGCGCTATTCGAATTGGGAATTGTCGAGCGATCGGGCTTTGATGGCGCGTCGGCTGTTGATCGAGGCGGGCTCGCCGAGCGGGCAAATCGTCGAGGTCACCGGGAAGGCCAGCTCCGAGCCTTTGCTTGACGATCCGTATGCTCCGCAAAACCGCCGAATTTCGATCACGTTGCTTCGAAATTGAATTAGAATGTCGGGGTTTGGTTTAGCGACTTTTTAAGTCTTTGAATATAATAAATATACCTCAAATTGGACATATCTGTCGTGAGGTATACAAATGGGTATTTCGTCTGCGCTGAACGCCGGTGTGATGGGCCTTTCGGTCAACTCCACCAAATTGGCCACTATTTCCGAGAACATCGCCAACTCCGAGACCCCGGGTTACAAAAGGGTTGATACGGAGTTTACCTCCATGGTGCTCGAGAACGCCGGGGGCGCGTTCACGGCCGGCGGCGTGCGCGCGGCGACGACCCGTTATGTCGACGGCGAGGGGCCTTTATCCTCGACGTCGAACTCCACCGACATCGCCGTCTCCGGCGGCGGCTTCTTGCCGGTGACGACCTTGAACGGCCTCAACTCCACCGACGGCCAGACCGAATTGCAATTGGTCTCCTCCGGTTCGTTCAATCCAGACTCGAACGGCAACCTCGCCACGTCCTCCGGGCTCTATCTTCTCGGTTGGCCCGTGGACACCAATGGCGACGTCATCCGCGCGGCGCGGGACTCCACCGCCGGTCTTGAAGTGGTCAACGTGACCGACAATCTTCTGTCGACGACGCCGACCACGGAAATCGACCTCGGGGTGAACTTGCCGGCCGAAGCGACCCAAGAAGGCGCCAGCGGCGCCAGCTTTGAAGCCCCGGTTGAATATTTCGACAATCTCGGCCGGTCGGAGCTTTTGACCATCGAATTCACGCCGACGGTGCCGGTGACCGGGACCAGCAACGAATGGACGATCAGTTTCTATGACAGCGCCAGCGCCACGCCGGCGACGCCTGTCGCCACCGCCACCGTGGTGTTCGACGATGACGGCGCCGCGCCTGGCACCGCTGAAACCATCACCGCCGGCGCCGGCTCCAGCTATGACGCGGCCACCGGCGAGTTGACCATCACCGTCGACCGCGGTCCGATGACGATCGCCATGGGCCCCACCGACGGCAGCTCGTCCCTGACCCAAGTGGCCGCCGACTTCTCGCCGATCGGGATTGAGAAGAACGGCGTCGCCGTGGGCAATCTGACGCAAGTCGAGATCAATTCCGAAGGCATGCTCGAAGCGGTCTATGACAACGGCTTCCGCCAGACGATTTATCAAGTGCCCGTCGCGGACGTGCCGAACCGCAATGGCCTGACCGCGAAAGACGGCCAAGCCTACGCGGTCTCGCAAGGCTCCGGCAGCGTCTATTTCTATGACGCCGGCACCGGCCAAGTCGGCACCACGATCGGCTACGCCCTCGAAGGATCGACCACTGACGTCGCGTCGGAATTGACCGACCTGATCCAGACTCAACGCGCCTATTCCTCCAACGCCCGGATTATTCAGACTGTTGATGAAATCCTGGAGGAGACCACCAACCTTAAACGATAGGAGACGCGCGGTAGAATAACGCGCAACCCGCCATATGAGCGTCACCCAGGCATTAAACGCCGCCACCAGCGGCCTGAGCGCGTCCTCGCGGCGCGCCTCAGTGGTGTCGTCGAACATCGCCAACGCCCTGACCGAGGGCTATTCCCGTCGGGAAGTCTCGACCGCCGAACGCGTCGTCGCTGGACAAGGCGCCGGTGTCGAAGTGGTGTCGGTCAACCGCGCCGAGAACGCCGCTTTGACGGCGAGCCGGCGCTTGGCGGCGGCGGACTCCAATCGCGACGGCGTGCTGCAGAACGCCCAGACGCAATTGTCGGCCTTGCTCGGCGGGCCGGAAGACCCGTTCGCCTTTTTCGCGACGGTGCAAAATCTGGAAGACAGCTTCACCGCCTTGCGCGAGACGCCGGAGTCGACGGTCCGTCAACAGAACACCGTCAACGCCGCGCGCCAAGTGGCGAGCCAGCTGCAGCAATTGTCCGCCTCCAACGCCTCCTTGCGCGAGAACGCCGACGCGGAGATCGCCGCCCAGGTGGACAAGGTCAACGCGGCCTTGCTGCAGATCGAGGAATTGAACACCGAAATCAGCGTCGCCGCCAATTCCGGCGTCTCGACCGCCGCTCTGGAAGACCAACGCCAGCGCCTGATCGACACGGTGTCCGACGCGGTCCCGGTCAAGGTCATTCCCCGGAGCAATAATTCGGTCGACTTGATGACCAGCGAAGGCGTCTTCTTGCTCGCCGGATCGGCGCGGCAACTCAGCTTCGACCGCACGCCGGTGATCGCGCCTGACATGACCTTTGGCGCCGGTCAGTTAAGCGGGCTCAGCGTCGACGGCGTCGACATCACCCCGACCGGAACGTCGAGCTTCGGCGTCAAGGGCGGAACCTTGGCGGCGCAGTTCGAAATCCGCGACGAAATCACCACCGAATTTAATAGCCAATTGGACGCGCTCGCGATCGACTTGATCCAGCGCTTCGAAGATCCGGCGGTCGACC
>CAYWWL010000201.1:0-4374 GCA_964461925.1 uncultured Caulobacterales bacterium
ATGGCTGCACCACCTGCATCGGCAATTCCGGCCCGCTGCCGCCGGCGATTTCAAAAGCCGTGCAAGACAATAATCTCGCCGTGACGTCGGTCCTCTCGGGCAACCGGAACTTCGAAGGTCGGGTCTCGCCGGACGTGCGCGCGAACTATCTCGCTTCGCCGCCGCTCGTCGTCGCCTACGCCATCGCAGGCTCGGTGAACATCGATCTGACGAAACAACCGATCGGTCAGGATGCGGACGGCGCCGACGTTTTCCTTAAGGATATCTGGCCGACCAATCATGAGATCGCCGACATAGTTCGCGCCAGCGTGACGCCGGAAATGTTCGCGAGCCGATATGCCGACGTGTTCAAAGGCGACGCGAAATGGCGAGAGATCGACGCTGGCGACGGCCAGACCTATGGCTGGCCATCGTCGACCTATGTCGCCAAGCCGCCGTATTTCGAAGGCATGACCGAAACGCCGGAAGACGTGCAGCCGATCGACGGCGCCGGCATCTTGGCCTTGTTCAAGGACTCGATCACCACCGACCACATCTCGCCGGCTGGCGCGATCAAAGAAGACGGGCCCGCAGGCGATTATCTGAAATCGTTCCAGGTGCCAGTGTCGGAGTTCAACTCCTTCGGCGCGCGGCGCGGCAATCACGACATCATGATGCGCGGGACCTTCGCCAATATTCGCATTAAAAACCAGATGCTCGACGGCGTCGAAGGCGGCTACACCCGCCATGTTCCGTCAGGAGAGCAAATGGCGATCTATGACGCGGCTATGAAATACAAAGCCGAAGGCACGCCGCTCGTGGTCGTCGCCGGCAAGGAATACGGCACCGGCTCGTCGCGCGACTGGGCGGCGAAGGGCACCAACTTGCTCGGCGTGCGCGCCGTCATCGCCGAGAGCTTCGAACGAATCCACCGCTCCAATCTCGTCGGCATGGGCGTCTTGCCGCTGCAGTTCGCCGATGGCGACAGCTGGGAGAGCCTTGGCCTCACCGGCGCGGAAACCGTCACCATTCACGACGTCGCCGGCATCGAGCCGCGGCAGAACGTCAACGCCACCATCGTCTACCCGGACGGCGCGAGCAAAGACGTCACGCTGCTGGCTCGGATCGACACCGCCGACGAGCTCGACTACTTCAAGAATGGCGGCATTTTGCACTACGTCATTCGCAAGCTCGCCGCCTAAAGCGAGACGCGCGCCGCATAACAAAAAAGGGCGTCCTCACGGGCGCCCTTTCTTTTTGTCGTCATCGGGCGTCGCGGCGCTAGAACGCCAGCGCCTTGGCCTGGGTTACGTGGGGCAGGCCGCGCACGCTCTGCAACACGTCGTCGCCGACGGCGCCATCGACGGCGAGCAAGGCGATGGCGGATTCGCCAGGCGCGGCGCGACCCAAATTGAAGGTCGCGATGTTCACGTCGGCCGCGCCAAGCGTTTGGCCGAGCGCGCCGATGAAGCCCGGCTTGTCTTCGTTGGTCACGTACAACATGTTCGGCGTGAAGCCCGCCTCCATGGAGACGTTATTAATCTCGACGATCCGCGGCGTATCGCCGAACAAGGCGCCGACCACGACCCGGTCATTGCGTTCGGTGACGATCCGAAGACGGATCACGCTCTCAAAATGCTCCGTGGTGTCGCGATAGGTTTCGGCGATGGCGACGCCGCGTTCCTTGGCGATCACCGGAGCGTTAACGATGTTCACGTCGCCAAGGATCGGCTTTAGCACGCCTGCGATCGCCGCGGCGGTCATCGGCTTGGTGTTGAGCTTGGCGACGCCGCCCGCATAGACGACTTCGATGGCTTTGATGCTGGTCTCGGTCAATTGGCCGGCGAAAGCGCCGAGATTGTCGGCGAGTGCGATGAACGGCTTCAGGCGCGGCGCTTCTTCCGCGCTGATCGACGGCATGTTGAGGGCGTTGCTGACCGCGCCGCGAAGTAGGAACTCCGACATTTGTTCGGCGATCTGAATGGCGACGTTTTCTTGCGCTTCGCTGGTCGATGCGCCGAGATGGGGCGTCGCCACCACGTTCGGATGACCGAACAATGGATGCTGCTTGGCCGGCTCCTCGGCGTAAACGTCAAGCGCGGCGCCGGCGACGCGGCCATCGTCAATGGCGTCCTTCAACGCCTCTTCGTCGACCAAGCCGCCGCGGGCGCAATTGATGATCATCACGCCTTTCTTGGCTTTCGCCAGCGCCTCTCGGGAGAGGATGTTGCGAGTCTGATCCGTGAGCGGCGTGTGCAAGGTGATGATGTCGGCGTTCGCCAACAAGCCGTCGAGGTCGACTTTCTGCACGCCAAGCTCCACCGCGCGAGAATCCGAGAGGAACGGATCATAGGCGAGCACGCGCATTTTCAGGCCATTGGCGCGCTCCGCCACGTTCGCGCCGATATTGCCGCAGCCGATGACGCCGAGGGCTTTGCCGAACAGTTCGACGCCCATGAATTTCGACTTCTCCCATTTCCCCTGATGGGTGGATTCATTCGCTTGCGGAATTTTACGCGCGAGGGAGAACATCAAGGCGATGGCGTGTTCGGCGGTCGTAATCGCGTTGCCGTAGGGGGTGTTCATCACCACCACGCCAGCCGCGGTCGCAGCAGGAATGTCGACATTGTCGACGCCGATGCCGGCCCGGCCGATGACTTTCAGGTTCGTCGCCGCCGCGATCAATTCTTGGGTCGCTTTGGTGGCCGAGCGGACCGCGAGCCCGTCCACGTCTTTGATGCGCTCGCGCAAAAGGTCAGGGTTTTTTCCGAGCGTCGGCTCGAAGATCACCTCGACGCCGCGGTCACGGAAAATATTGACGGCGGTTTCGCTCAAGGCGTCGGAGATAAGTACTTTAGGCATGTCGTGAATCCTTTCACCGGATCGCCCGCTGACGACGGGCTTAGTCAAATCAATTATCGAGAAACTGAATCAGGCGGCGCTTAAAGCGTCGCTTTGGCTGATTGAAACGCCCATTCAAGCCAAGGACACAGGGCCGCGACGTCGTCCGTGTCGACGGTGGCGCCGCACCAAATGCGAAGTCCCGGCGGCGCATCGCGATACCCGCCGACGTCGTACGCGGCCTCTTCGCGCGCCAACAGCGCCTCCATGTCCTTGACGAAAGCGCGCTGCGCTTTTTCGTCGAGCGCCGAAATCTCAGGGTCGACGATCTTGAGGCACACTGACGTGTTCGACCGCGTCGCGGGGTCAGCGGCCAGAAAATCGATCCACGGCGTATCCTCGACCCATGTTTCGAGCGCAGCGAGATTGGCGTCGGCGCGGGCGCATAACGCCTCGAGCCCGCCGAGCCCCGCCGCCCACTTCAATGCGTCGAGATAGTCCTCGATCACCAACATGGACGGGGTGTTGATGGTCGCGCCGGAGAAGATCCCATCGATCAGCTTGCCGCCTTTTGTCAGCCTAAAGATTTTAGGCAACGGCCATGGCGGGCTATAGCTCTCCAGCCGGTCAACCGCCCGCGGCGACAGGATCAAAACGCCATGGGCCGCCTCGCCGCCAAGCACTTTTTGAAACGAGAACGTCACCACGTCGAGTTTCGGCCAATCGAGCGGTTGCGCGAAGGCCGCCGACGTGGCGTCGCATATGGTCAGACCGTCGCGGTCAGGCGCGATCCAGTCCGCGTTCGGCACGCGCACGCCGGAGGTGGTGCCGTTCCAGGTGAAGACCACGTCGTGAGCGGGGTTAATGGCGGCCAGATCCGGCAGTGCGCCATAATCCGCCTCGAACACGCGATGCTCGATCTTCAATTGCTTAACCGCGTCGCTGACCCAGCCGGCGCCGAAACTTTCCCATGCGAGCAGATCGACGGTTCGTTCGCCGAGCAATGACCACATAGCCATCTCAACCGCGCCGGTGTCCGAGGCGGGCACGATGCCAATGCGATAATCGTCGGGCACGCCGAGCAGCGCCCGGGTGCGGTCGATGGCGTCCTTGAGGCGCGCTTTACCGATCTTCGATCGATGCGAACGGCCGAGCGTTGGCGCATGAAGCGTGGAAACATCCCAGCCGGGGCGCTTGGCGCAAGGGCCGGATGAAAAATACGGCCGTGCCGGCCGAATGCCAGGCAAGCTGGCGGCGTCGTGATCTGTCATGTATAACTCCCATCCTCACAGATGGGTCGCGCCCCGTTGGGGGGGCGTGGCCCGGATCGCTTGTGCAGCGAACGGACCAACGAGGTCAACCGCAAAATTGAACCGAGCGCGCGCGCCGATTGAAAACGCATGAAAATCGCGCGGCGTCGCAGATCTGCTAACCGACCCTTCCGCGCGAAGTCGGTCCTGGCCGCCAGCAGGCTCTGCTCCCGAGCAAAGCGCGCAATACCGCTGGTCGCCCCATCGGTCGCGTCGAGACCCGGGATTGGATCTATCTCGCCAT
>CAYWWL010000202.1:0-4367 GCA_964461925.1 uncultured Caulobacterales bacterium
ACCCTGCCGCCGCGCAGCCTGGAATCCTTGAAGGCCGGCGAGATCAGCATGGGCCACGCGCGGGCGTTGCTCGCCTGCGAGGATCCCGACGCGGCGCTTGATCTGGTCTTGGCGCGGCAATTGTCGGTGCGGGAGACGGAGAAGCTCGGGCGCGAAGCGAAACCAACGTCAGCGGCGAAACCGGCGGCGCCGAAATCCGCCCCCGCTCGCCCGAAAGACGCCGACACCCGGTCCCTGGAGTCCGACATCGCCGCGGCGCTCGGCCTGGAAGTGTCGATCGAGCACAATAAGTCCGGGGCGGGATCAGTGACGATCAATTATCTAACCCTGGATCAATTGGACGATGTTTGCCGACGCCTAATGGGGGTGTCGGTCTAGCGCGCGGCGCGGCCAACCTGTCAGCGCCTGCGCCCGCCCATGGCGGCGATCTGGAAAGCGGCGCGCTCGACGATTTCCCGTTGCGGCGCGCCAGTGCGTTTAGCGTCGCATTCCGCGGTCAACAAAAGCGACAGCACGGTCTCCAGGCTGGCGGGCCGCCAAGCCCGCAAGCGCGCCGTGAACGGTCGTTGCTCCATATAGAAAACCGGGGGGCGCAATTTTTTCATCGCTTCGGGCGGGCTCATGCCTTGGTCCAAATAGGCTTGCGCCTGGCGCAGCCGCATGGCGGAGCGCTGCAGCGCGCGCAAAAGGCCGATCGCCGATCCGCCCGAGCCGGCGAACCGGTGCAAGGACAACGCGAGCCGCGCCGCATCGCCGTCGAGAGCCGCCGCGCTGACGTCGTCCATGGCCCCGTCGATGGTGTCGATCAGGCACGCGCGCACGTCGTCAATGCTGATGACGTCGTCGTCGCGCGCGTCTTTTGGTCCTTTGTATAGAAACAATTTTTCCAGCTCGACCAGGCTGACGCCGCGATCGGCGCCAAGATAAAGCGCGGCGAGGTCCAGCGCGTCCGGCTCGAACCGAAGACCTTCTTCTTGCGCTCGACCAGAGGCCAAGTCGCGAACGTCCGCGGGCGTATCTTCATAACAAGGGATGGCGACGGCGGATTTCGCCGCCTCGAACATTTTGCGGACCTTCGAGCCTTTGGCGAGATCGCCGGCTTCGACGATGATCACCGCATTGGCTTTGACATAACCGCCGTCGAGCCCGTCGATCAGCGCTTTGACCGAACCGCTCGACGCGTCGCCGACAGTGGACAAACGAACGACCCGCTCGCCGCCGGCGAAAGACAAAGCCGAGGCTTCGTCGGCGAGGCGCGCTGGGTCCTGCTTTAGATCCGCGTCGGTGAGGGAAATATAATTGAACGGGTCCTTGAAGTCCGGCGTCACCGACTTCGCCAATCGGTCGCCGCGGTCTTTGACCAAACCGGCGTCGCGGCCATAGATCAGGATCGCGGGCGTCTTGGGATCGCGCGCGGCGATAAATCGTTCGATCGCTTTGCCTTTAAGCGCGGCCATAGGGTCGACCCGTAAAGACCTTCCTAGAACGCTTCTTCCGGCACCCGGAGAATGTTCTCGTCATAGCTCTCCAATTCCGGCTCAATGAATTCCGGCAGGTCGGCCTCTTCTTCGCCGTTGCGCGTTTCCGCCGCCGCCTTCTCGCTGATGCGGATGAGGATCTTGCGCTCGATCTGCTCCGCGAGGGAGACCGCCGCTTTTTCCCGGGCGGCGTTTTCGGCGTAAAGCGTGGCGAACTGGGATTCGACGATATTGAACGAGGACACGGCGAGGGCGCTGCCGGTCGTCTTCCGCCCTGACTTGCGCTCCACCAAGGTATATCTGCCGCGCAGCTGATAATTGAACCGGGTCACCGTGGTGTCGAGCTGCACCGCGAGGCGCGCGGCGCTCTCGTCGACGTCGATGAATAGATCATAGTCGGCGTCGCCGGGCTCAGCGCCGCGTTGGTCGAACACTTCCTCCACCAAGGGCGCCGCGGCGGCGGAGCCAGAGACGCCAGCGAGGTTGATGTTCCTTAAGCTGATTGTTCCGTCGGCGCCTTGAGGGGCGTAAAGCGGCTGGAATCCGCACGCGCTGATCAGCGTCGCAAGCGCAATCAGGATCAAGGCTCGAAGCGACTGGCGCATGGCGCGCTCCTTTTTGGCGATCGCCCTAATTGGCGACGATATTGACGATCCGGCCGGGGACGACGATGACTTTGCGCACCGTCTTGCCGTCAGTGTGACGCTTCACGTCGGCGTCGGCAAGGGCGAGGGCTTCGATCGCGTCCTTGTCCATGTCCGGCGCGACGGAGATTTCCGCCCGCCGTTTGCCATTGATCTGAACGCCGATGACGATCGCGTCCTGAACCAAGAGCGCCGGATCGGCTTTCGGCCACGGCGCGTCGCAGATAAAGCTCGGCGCGTCGCCGCCATGGAGCTGAGCCCAGCATTCTTCGGCCAAATGGGGAATGAACGGTGCGATCAATTTCGCCAGCACCGACACGGCTTCGGCGCGGGCCCAAGGCTCGGCGTCGCTGGCTTTGCGCAACGCGTTGATGAACTCATAGATCCGAGCGATGGCCTTATTGAAGCGGAAGCCTTCAATGTCAGAGGTGACGCCGTCGATCGCGCCATGGGTGACCTTGCGCAGGGCGACGCCGGCGGCGGACAGATCCGCGGGAGCGTCGGCCGTCAGCAGCGCCGAGGCGTCGTCGAACCCGTCCACGGTCTCCCAGATCCGATTGATCAGTTTCCACGCGCCGACGACGCCGGACTCGGTCCATTCCACGTCACGCTCCGGCGGCGAGTCCGACAGCATGAACCAGCGCGCGGCGTCGGCCCCATAAGCGTCGGCGATGTCCTCCGGCGAGACCACGTTCTTTTTCGACTTCGACATCTTCTCGATTGCGCCGACGGCGATGGCTTCGCCGGTGCGCGCATGGCGCGGGGCGCCGTCGTCAAGCACGACGTCCTCCGGCAACACCCAGGCGCCGGATTGGTCTTTGAACGTGGCGTGGGTCACCATGCCTTGGGTGAACAGATTGGCGAACGGCTCGTCGACCGAGAGCCAATCGGTGTCCTTCATCGCTCGGGTGAAATAACGCGCATAGAGAAGGTGCAGAATGGCGTGCTCGATGCCGCCGATATACTGGTCGACCGGCAGCCAATAGTCCGCCTCCGTCTTATCGACGGGCTGGTCGTCGCGCGCCGCGGCGAAGCGGGCGAAATACCAACTGGAATCGATGAACGTGTCGAACGTGTCGGTCTCGCGCGTCGCCTCGCCGCCGCAGGACGGGCAGGCGACGCGTTTCCAATCCTCGGCGCGGTCGAGCGGATTGCCGGGGGTCTGGAACGCCGACGCGTCGACGTCGGGCAGCGTGATCGGCAGGTCGGCGACCGGCGCCGGCACGACGCCGCATGTCGGGCAATGGATCGCGGGGATCGGGCAACCCCAATAGCGCTGGCGCGACACGCCCCAATCGCGCAAGCGATAATTGGTGGTGGCTTCGCCTTGGCCGCGGCCTTCCACTTGCGCGATCGCCGCGCGGATGCCGTCCTCGACGCTAAGCCCGTCGAGAAAATCCGAATTGTACAAGACGCCAGGGCCGACATAGGGCTCGTCGCCGATTTCAAACGTGGCCGGATCAACGTCCGGCGGCAGCACCACCGGGGTCACCGACAGATCGTATTTGCGCGCGAAGTCGAGGTCGCGTTGATCGTGCGCCGGACAGCCGAAGATCGCGCCGGTGCCGTATTGCATCAAAATAAAGTTGGCGACGAAGACCGGCAGGCGCACGCCCTCGACGAAGGGATGCTTGGCGTAGAGCGGCAATTGCTTGCCCAGCTTTTCGGCTTTTTCGATCGCTTCTTCGGACGTGCCGAGGGCTTGGCATTCTTCAATAAACGCCTTGATGGCCGGATCTTGGTCGGCGTGGGCCTTGGCCAAGGGATGGTCCGGGGCGAGGGCGATGAACGAGGCGCCGAACAGGGTGTCCGGCCGGGTGGTGTAGATCTCCACGCCGTCGCTGCCGTCGGCGGCGGCGGAGTCGTCGGTGAAGGAGAAGGTCATCTTCAATCCTTCCGACTTGCCGATCCAATTGCGCTGCATCAACCGGACATTGTCCGGCCATCCGTCCAAGCGGCCATCGTCCAGGGCGGCGAGCAGATCCTCAGCCTTGTCGGTGATTTTCAAGAACCATTGCGACAGCTTGCGGCGCTCGACCGGCGCCCCCGAGCGCCAGCCCTTACCGTCGATCACTTGCTCATTGGCGAGCACGGTCATGTCCACCGGATCCCAATTGACGTCGCTTTCGCGGCGCTCGACCAGTCCCGCCTTCCAGAAATCCAGGAACAGGCGTTGTTGGTGGGCGTAGTAACTGGCGTCGCAGGTGGCGAATTCGCGCGACCAATCGATCGACAAGCCCATTTG
>CAYWWL010000203.1:0-4365 GCA_964461925.1 uncultured Caulobacterales bacterium
GCACGGCGATCGTGGTGCGCGGCATCTGCATCAGGGACAGGATCCCCTCTTGCATACGCGCGCCGCCCGATGCGGTGAAAACGACGAAGCCGGTCTTACGCTTGATCGCTTCTTCGACCCCGGCGAGGAACGCTTCGCCAAGCCCGGTGCCCATGGAGCCGCCCATGAATTTGAAGTTTTGCACCGCGGCCACGACCTCGACGCCTTCGACGGCGCCGACGGCGACGCGCAGCGCGTCAGTCTCGCCGGTTTTCTTGCGCGTGTCCTTCAGCCGGTCGGCGTATTTCTTTTCGTCTTTGAACTTCAATGGATCGGCTGGAGCCTCCGGCACCGCGATATTGACGTGCTTGCCGTCGTCGAAAAACGTATGCAGCCGCTGATCGACGGAGATCGGCATATGAAAACCGCACGCGGAACACACGTGTTGGGTGTTCTCCACGTCGCGGTGGAAGATCATCTCGCCGCACCCAGGGCATTTGATCCATAGACTATCGGCCCCGTCGTCGGGCCGCTGGAACATGTTTTTGATCCCTGGCGGGGTAATGTTGGACAGCCAATTCACCGGTCGTCATCCTTTCTGGCGCCGTCGATTTCTTCGCGCGGCCTAAACTCTCGCCGCTGTCGAAACTCTCGCCTTGCGAGAGCCGCGCCAGCCGGCTCGCTTATTTCGCAGCGTGCACCGCCGCGGCAATATCGCGCGCGAAACTCAACACACCATGAACGCTATTATCGGTATCCGCGGCCCCGCGCTCAAGGGGCGCCGCAATATCTACCCTTTTGGAAGAAGAAATACCGGCAATTTCGTCGACAATCGCCGATCCGACCACCACGGCGTCGCAAAAACCGGCGAATTGAGCCGCTTGTTCGGGGGTTTTGACCCCGAATCCAAGGGCGATCGGCAGTTTGGCGGCGTTTTGCAGCCGGGTCACGGCGGCGGCGGCGGCGGCGATGTCGGCGCTGGCGCGGCCGGTGACGCCAGCCACGGCGACATAATAGATAAATCCGGAGGCGCCTTCGAGCACGCGCCCGATCCGATCGTCGTCGGTGGTCGGGGTGGCGAGGCGGATCAAATCGATCCCGGCGGCGGCGGCGAGCGCCCGCAACGGCCCGTCTTCTTCCGGCGGCAAGTCGACCACGATAAGCCCGTCGACCCCGGCCTCAGCTGCGGCGGCGACGAAGTCGGCCTCGCCGAAATGATGAATTGGATTGTAATAGCCCATCAGCACGATTGGCGTGGTTTGGTCCTCGGTGCGGAAGGTCGCGGCCATGGCCAAGGTTTTGCGCAAGGTCTGGCCGGCGTTGAGGGCGCGCAAGCCGGCGGCTTGGATCGACGGTCCGTCGGCCATGGGGTCGGTGAAGGCGACGCCAAGCTCGATAAGGTCGGCGCCCGCGGCGGGCAAGCCTTTCATAATCTCCAGCGAGGTTTCAAGGTCGGGATCGCCCGCCATGATGAACGGAATGAACGCGGTGCGCGCCTCCGCCTTCAAGCGGTCAAACGTGGCCTTGATACGCGACATGGCTCGCCCTTTCTTCCGATCCAGCGGCTGCTATAGCCTCCCGCCGGGCGCAAGAAAAGGGCGAACCGTCAATCGGTTAGAGTTCGGGCGCTTAGCCGCAGGAAACCGCCGCAGCGATCTCGTCGATGCGCTCCGGGGCCCAGAATTCGATCGCCTCGGCGATCAGGCACTTCTGCGCCGCATCGATGCTGTCGTCGACGGCGAGATCGGCGAGGACCCCTTCAAAGGACTCCGCGCCGACAATCGCTTCATTGCCGCCGTCTGCGGCGGAATCAAACCGCATCAGCCGAGTCCCGGCGGGACCGTCGAGGGTCGGCCACTGAGGCGCGCCGTTGCGCCCGGCATTGGGGTCGCCGGAGCGCGCGAACGCGGCCCAATAGGCGCCCATTTCGCTTGCCAAAGCTTCGCGGCTCTCTTTCGTCGCCCCGGCGAACACGATCCGGTCGGAATCGCCGAAGAACTCGAAATGATTGAACACGAACGGTATCTCCATGGCGTGGGCGGCGCCGAACAGAACGCCGAAATCCGTGACCAAGAATTTTCCGCCCTCGTCCCAATCGAAGCGGTAGCCATAGACCTCGCTATGGCCGGCCTCGGCCATCATCGCGCCCGGCTCGTCGACCGAACGCGCGCGCCATACGCGGCTCTGATAGGTCGACAGCGCGTCGTAGAACGCCCTGTCCTTCGGCCAAATGAAGACGCCGGCGAATTGGTTCACCAGGCGCGGATCGAGCGCTTGGAACAACTTCATCTCGTCTTTGTTGGTGCCGGTGATGATCGGCGTGACGTTGAACGTGGCGGTGTCGGCGAAGGCTTGGCGCACGGTCGCCGTGGGCAGCACCGGATCGTCGGAGATCACCCGCGGCGGCTCGACGCCGTCCCATTCGTCGAGCTCATAGGCGTCGAACAAGTCCTGCAAGGACACGCCGCGCAGCGCCGCGGCGTCCGCGACCCCCAGCCGGTCGGCGATCTTGCCGGCCGCGTTCGGCTGATCGGCGCCGTTCTCCGCGTCGGCGAGGCTGACGCTGTCGAACATGCCCGACTGAATGATCGCGCGATGGAACAAGCCATCCGCATACGGAGACGCCAACATGGTGACCACGTTGTGGCCGCCGGCGCTCTCGCCGAAAATCGTCACATTGTTCGGATCGCCGCCGAACGTCGCGATATTGTCCTTGATCCAAGTCAGCGCCTGGATCAGATCGAGGGTGCCGAAATTCGCCGACGCGTCGAGCGGGATTTCGGCGTCTTCGCGCAGCGCGCCGTGGGCGAACCAACCGAGCGGCCCGAGACGGTATTGCGGGGCGACCACGATCACGTCTTCATTGACGGCGAGCTTGGCGCCGTTATAGCCCGCGGCCCGGCCCCAGGTGTTGCCGCCGCCATGGATCCACATCATCACCGGACGCGGCGCGACCGCCTCTCCCGGCGGCGCAAAAACATTGAGGTACAGACAATCTTCGTCGCCGATCAAGACGCCCGCGTCGATGCCCTCGTCGCGGTCATAGACTTTGCTCATCTGCAAACAGCGCGGGGCGTCGTCGAGCGCTTCGCGGCGACCGTCCCAAGCGGCGGCGGCGCGCGGCGCGCGCCAGCGCAGATCGCCTTCAGGGGCCGCGGCGAACGGCACGCCGCGCCACACATAGGCGCCATTGTCAGCTTCGTAGCCGATCAATTCGCCTTCCGCGACTTGCCGCACGGTGGCCTCGGACGTGGTTCTTGGTTCTTCCGGCGCTGCGCCGCATGCCGCCAGCAAGGCGGCGGACGCCGCCAATAGAATTTTCCGCATGACAAATAACCCCTTTTTGCGCGGCGGAGGATAGCAATCCCGCCGGGGGGGCGAAAGCGGTCATTGCAGGGGCGGATCGACGGCGCGGCGGTTAGCCCGCAGTTTCATCCATAGCCAAACGGCTGGCGATCAAGACAATCCAGACGGCCGCGAAGCGCCAAACCTGCCACAGGCTCCATTCCACCATGGCGGTGGTCAAGAGCGCCGCGGCGACCGCGGCCACCATCGCCTGGTCCTCCCGGCGCAGCGCCGTGCGCCGGGCGAAACGCCAGGCGACAAGCACGAACAGGCTGAGCGAGACGGCGCCGACGACGCCGAGATCGATCCAGGCGTGGAGGAAGAGATTGTGCGGGTGCAGCGGCATGGTCGGCAACGCCATGCCTTGGATCGTCACGGTTTCGATCGGCCGGCTCAACGAGCGGGCGTATTCGACGCCGCCGCCGAAGAAATGTCGGCTGATTTCGTCCCCCGCCCGTTCCCAAATATAGAGCCGCTGCAGCCATGAGGCCGGCGCGTCGGGATAATGGCTGGCGAGGACGTCGGCCGGCAAAAACGCCGCGACCAGAGGCGTCACCCAGATCGCCGCAAGAAAGATCGCGAACACGCCGTTCATGGCGGCGCGGCCAATGAGCAACGCCCCGGCGAAGCAAAGACTGCCCATCATCAACATGGCGGCGTTGGATTCGATGGTGAACGTCACCGCCGGCACGAAGGCGATGGCGACCAAGGCCCAACCGAGCAACGGCCGGTTCAATTGTTCGTCGAAAATCCGGCGCGCCGGCCAGATCAATAAGGACAGCAACAAGGCGCCGCGGCCCAGCGAGACGATATCCTGGTCGATGGGATTGTCCGGCGGTAAGAAACGCCTGATTTGCGCCCCGGAGAGCGCCTCATAGCTGAGCAGAACGCCCATCGCCAAACACGCCCACGCCACCGCTGCGGCGGCCCGGGCTCGGGCCCCCGGGGTGAGGTAACGCACCGAATGAATAGCCACGGCGGCGAGCGGAAAACAGGCGGCGAACTTCCACGCCCATGCGACCTTGTTCGGCAAAGGCGACC
>CAYWWL010000204.1:0-4281 GCA_964461925.1 uncultured Caulobacterales bacterium
GGCGACGTTACGGCCGACCGCGACAAGGCCTTTAGCGGGATTGAAGGTCCTTGACCTAACCCGGGTGTTGGCCGGGCCGGTGGCGACGCGCACTTTGGCGGGGCTCGGCGCGGAGGTTTTGCGCATTGACCCGCCGGCTTGGGACGAAGCCAATGTCGCCCCCGACATCACCCTCGGCAAACGCTGTGCGGAACTCGATCTCAAGCAGCCGGACGACTTGGCCAAGTTAGAGGAGCTGCTCGCCGAGGCGGACATGGTGATCCACGGCTATCGGCCCGACGCCTTGGATCGCTTAGGGCTCACCCGCGCGCGCCGATTGGAGATCGCCCCGGATGCGATCGACGTCGCGTTGTGCGCCTATGGTTGGACCGGGCCGTGGGCCGGTCGCCGCGGATTCGATAGCCTGGTCCAGATGAGCTGCGGCATCGCCGCCGCCGGCATGGATTGGGCTCAGGCGGACGCGCCGACGCCCCTGCCGGTGCAGGCCTTGGATCACGGTACGGGCTACTTGATGGCGGCCGCGGCGCTGAAGGCGTTGGCGGACCGGCTGCGCGGCGCGCCGGTGGCCGATGCTCGGCTATCCCTGGCGCGCACCGCCGCCTTGGTCATGGCCCATGAAGACGGGCTTGCGCCGAGCGGCGCTGACGACATCGACAATTTGGCGGCGGGGGAGGCGGACTTTCAAGCCGTCTTGGAGACGACGCCATGGGGCCCCGCGAAACGCTTACGCCCGCCCATCAGCGTGCGCGGCGTAGATCTAGTCTGGGACCGGCCGGCGTGCGACTTCGCATCAAGCCCCGCTGTCTGGCTATCATCTGCGCACTGACGGCGATCGCCGACTATTATAACGCTAACGGATCAATAAGTGCGGCCTTTCCAGCGCCCGCCGTCGCCCTGGGCGTGACGCCAAGCGGAGGAGATCGTCATCGCCGTATACAGCGCGCCGGCCACGGGCAGGAGCGCCGTCAGCGGCTTGGTCTGGCCATAGAGCCGCGCAGTGGGCCAAAACGTGTGCGCCATCAATCCCCAGGCGGCGGCGGCGACCATAGCGGTCAACAGGGCGCCGTCGAAGAACGCCCGCAATGCGAGGTAAGGCGGCGCGATATAAAGGATCGCCATGCCGAGGACCGTGACCGCGAGCATTGGCCAGGAATCGTTAAGCTGAGCGAAGGCGGTGCGCGCCACCATGGTCCAGAACGAGTCCAGGGTCACGTTCTCCCGTAGGCTGATCACTTCCTGATCAGCCAGGCCGAGCCAGATTGGGCGTTTGCGATCGCGGTTCTTGATCAGGTTGGCCAGGGCGCAATCGTCGATCAGATTGTCGCGAATGACGTGCAGGCCGCCAGCGGCGTGCAGCGCGTCGGCCCGGGCCAGCATGCACGGACGGGCGTTCGCTCGCGCCGGAGATCTTCGCCGCGGCTTCGGGCCGGGCGACGTCGTTGACCGCGGGAAACGGAAAGAGCTTTTGGAAGAAATAAACGAAGGCGGGCGCTAAGAGCCGGCCCCACGCGCCGCGGGCGTCAAGCCGCGCCATCAGCGAGACCAATGCGAGGTCATGACTTTCGCCATGGGCGACGAGCCGGCGCAGAGTGGTCGGCGCGAACAATATGTCGGCGTCGGTGAACAGGAAATAGTCAGGCGGGGTCGATCCCGCCGCGGCGGCGGCGTCGACGCCGGCGGCCATGGCGTTCAGCTTGCCGGTCCAGCCCGGGGACAAAGCCGGGGCGGCGATCACCGAGAGGCGGCGATCGTCGCGTGGTTCCGCGGCGCTGCGGGCGCGCTCGCCGGTGCCGTCGGTCGAGTGGTCGTCGACCACGGTGACGGCGAGGGGGCCGGGATAATCGCAGGTCATATGGGCGCGCACCACGGCGGCGATGGTGGCGGCCTCGTCCCGGGCGGGAATCACCACCTGGATCTTAGGCCAGGCGTGCGCTGCGTCGTCGGCCGGGCCCTTCGGCGTCCAGGTGGAGGCCGCGCCGAGATCCGGCAAACGCGCCTCGGCGCGCCAATAATCGTCGCGATAAAAGGCGAGATAAATCCAAGCGCCGAGGGATAGGCAGGCGAGAAACAACATCATGACGCTCCTTTGGCGACGGCGAAGGCGACGGCGGCGGCGGGTGCGGGCGCGCCTGTGAAACCGCAAGGACGGTCAAAACAAGCGCCGGTTTATTGCCGCACACGCGAAAAACCCCTAAACGAGCGGAGCAGATTGTCAAAGCTAGGATGGGCATGAGCAGCACTTCTTCCACCAGCGCCGAGGGGCGCAGCGACAAGCCGGAATACGGCGCCATCGAGGCGAGCCTTGGGTTGACGGGCGAGGGCGTTGAAAAACCGTCGGGCAAGGGCGCTAAGGACGAGAATTTCCCCGTCGGCTCGTTCTTGTTGCCAAAAGCCCTGCGCCCCCATGTGGCGACCTATTACGCTTTCGCCCGGGCGATCGACGACATCGCCGACGACGAGGAATTGGCGAACGAGGAGAAGATCAAACGGCTCCAAGCCATGGATGCGGCGCTAAAGGGCGACGCGGCGTTCACCGGCGCGGCTTACGCCAAGGCCCACGCCTTGCGCGAAAGCATGGCGGCGACGAAAGTCTCGACCGTGCATGGCTCGGACTTGGTCGCCGCCTTCGTGCAAGATTGCCGCAAGCTGCGCTACCAGACCTGGGAGGAGCTGCTCGGCTATTGCGCCAAGTCGGCTAATCCGGTCGGCCGCTACCTTCTCGACTTGCATGGCGAGGATCGCGCCAGCTACCGCTATTCGGACGCTCTGTGTACGGTCTTGCAAGTGACCAATCACTTGCAGGATTGCGGCGACGATCGTCGCAGTCTCGACCGGGTCTATGTGATCGAGCCCTGGCTCGCCGAGGCGGGCGGCGCGGTCGAAGATCTCGATCAAGACGCGATGTCGCCGGCCCTGACGACGGTGAAGGAGCGGATGCTCAAAGAGTGCGACGCCTTAATGGTCGACGCGCGGCGATTGCCGTCGAAATTGAAGAGCCGGCATTTGGCCATGGAGAGCGCCGTGATCGTCCGCTTGGCCCAGCGCTTGATCGATATTTTGCGCGCCGGCGACCCCTTGGCGCGGCGGGTGGCCCTCAGCAAGACCGATTTTGCGCGCGCCAGCCTCAGCGGCGCCGTCAGCGGCTTCTTCAGCGCCGGACGGGGGCTGGGGTGAGCGACATTATTGCCGACGACGCGCCGTTCGATTTCGAGCAAGCGAAGGCCCACGCCGCGCAGACCGTGCGCGCTTCGGGCACGTCGTTCGCCGCGGGCATGGCGATCTTGCCGCGCGCGCGCCGCGACGCGATGCACGCGATCTATGCGTTTTGCCGCGAAGTCGACGACATCGCCGACGACGACGGCATGACCCAGGAAACCCGTCTCGCCGGGCTCGCCGACTGGCGGGCGGAAATCGAACGTCTGTATGACGGCGCGCCGCAGTTCCCCACCGGCGTCGCGCTGCTCGGTCCGATCAAGGATTATCGCCTGCCGAAACAAGAATTCCTGATGATGATCGAAGGCATGGAGATGGACGCCAAAGGCCCAGTGGTGGCCCCGTCGATGGCGGCGTTCCTAGCCTATACCCGCCGGGTCGCGGGGGCGGTCGGCCTGTTGTCGATGCCGACGTTCGGCGCGCCCGACGGAAAGGCGTCCGACGATTTCGCGCTCGCCCTCGGCGACGCCCTGCAGATCACCAATATCCTGCGCGACGTCGGCGAAGACGCGGCGATCGGCCGGCTCTATCTGCCGCGAGAATTGCTCGAGAAGCACGGCGCGCCGTGCGATCCAGCGACCATCGTCGGGGCCCCGGGGCTCGCGAAGGTCGGTGAAGAGCTCGGCGCGATGGCGGCGGCGAAATTCCAAGAAGCCCGCGCCGCCTTAGCCTTGTTCGACTGGCGTACCGTCCGTCCGGCGATTTTGATGATGGGCGCCTACGAAGCCTATCTGCGCAAGCTCGCCGAGCGCGGTTGGGACAAGATCGGCGCTGATCTGTCCATGTCGAAGGCGGAGAAGTTCTTTATCGCGGCGCGCTTTGCGCTCTTGCCGCCCCGGCGCGACGCCGCGCCAATCGTTCAGCTTACAGAGGGACAAGGACTGACGCGCGCGTTCATGTAATCGGCGGCGGCCTTTCCGGCCTCGCCGCAGCGGTGCGATTGACCGAGGCGGGGTTCGCGCCGACGGTCTATGAAGCCGCCGGCCAGGCGGGCGGGCGGTGCCGCTCGTTCTATGACCGCACCCTGGATCGCATGATCGACAATGGCAATCATCTGAACATGTCGGG
>CAYWWL010000205.1:0-4272 GCA_964461925.1 uncultured Caulobacterales bacterium
TGCTCCAAGCCATGCGTTCCTTTGCTCTTTTTCATGTTCGACGGCGGCGAATTTATGTCGGGCCGCCAGTTGGGCGAGCGCGTCGGCGTTGATTGGAACCGAATCAGCCGCCTTGCCAACGCTGACGCACGGGGTTTGAATGAAGTTCCCAGCAAAGGTGGGCACAAGGGCGCGCGCGAGCATGAAGTTGGAATTAGACCATGTGGTGGTCTTCGTGCCGGATCTCGACATCGGCATGGCGCGGTTCGAGGCGCTCGGGTTCGACGTGGAGCGCGGCGGCGCCCACGGCCTCACCGAAAATGCGCTCATCCTGTTTCAGGACGGAACCTATATCGAGCTCTTGGCGCTGAAGCCGACCGTGGCGGGGCGGCTTATGAGGCTCGCCGCCTCGACCGGCCTAATTGGCGCGCTGGCCCGGCGGCGGCGAGATCTCGGATGGCGCCTGTTCCAATGGATTTGCCGGGACTATGGCTGCGTCGATTGGTGCCTCAGGACGGACGATCTCGACGCAGCGCTCGACGCTTGGCGCCGCGATGGGGCGGCAATCAGCCTCGGTGCCGCCCCGTACAGCCGCGAACGCCCCGATGGCCAGGTGGCTCGGTGGCGCTTGGGCAGCCTGAAGGATGCGGATTTGCCGTTCTTATTGTCCGATCTGACGGACCGACGATTGCGCGCGCCGCCGCCCAGGCGCGAGCACCCTAACGGCGTCACGGGCATCCGCCGGATCAGCCTCGCCGTCGATGATCTGGGCGACGCCGCACGACGATTTGACGATCGCTTCGGCCGGGCGCCGTCCGACGACGCCGCGCCGGTCTATCGCGTGCAGGGCCACGAAATCGTCCTGGTCGAAGCCGGACGCCATGCCGGGAAATGCGCCCTTGCGCTTGCGTGCGCCGATCCCGGTCCGGCGCCCATCGCCCCCGCCGACGCGTTCGGCATGACGATCGACTTATCGCCGGCTTAAATCGTCGCCGCTTAAGCCAGGCCGACGATTTCGCCGTCGTCGGCGAGCGTAATGTCGTCGGCGGCGGGTCGACGCGGCAGCCCCGGCATGGTCATGATGTCCCCGCACACTGCGACCACGAACCCGGCCCCGGCGGAAAGTCGCGCTTCGCGCACTTCCAAGACGTGTCCTTCCGGCGCGCCGATCAGGGTGGGATCCGTAGAGAAACTATATTGCGTCTTGGCGATGCATACCGGCAAGCCGCCGTAACCCAGTTTTTCGAAGCCTTTAAGGCTTTTCGCCGCGGCGCTGGACAAGGCGATCCCGCTGGCGCGATAGATCTCCCTCGCCACGGTTTCGATCTTCTCCGCCAAAGGCATCTCGTCCGGGTACAAGAATTTTAGCGCCAATGGCCCGGCGTCGAGCTGATCTTTGACTGCGCGGGCGAGCGCCGTCGCCCCCTGACCGCCTTCGGCCCAATGCTTCGCGATGGCGCAGCGCACGCCTTGATCGGCGCAGATCGCCGTCAGCGCCTCGATCTCGTCATCAGTATCGAGAACGAAATGATTGATCGCCACCACCGGCGTCACCCCGAACTTGCTGAGATTCTCGATATGCCGCACCAGGTTCGCCGCGCCGCGCGTCAACGCCTCGACGTCCGGGGCTCCGAGATCCTTTTTGGCCACGCCGCCTTGCATCTTGAGCGCGCGGATGGTCGCCACCAGCACCACCGCGTCCGGTCTCAACCCTGACTGGCGGCATTTGATGTCGATGAATTTCTCCGCCCCCAGATCAGCGCCGAATCCGGCTTCTGTGACGACGATGTCGGCGAGCTTCAAGGCCGCGCTGGTGGCCATCACCGAATTGCAGCCATGGGCGATATTGGCGAAGGGCCCACCATGGATGAAGGCCGGATTGTGCTCAATCGTCTGCACCAGGTTGGGCTGAATGGCGTCTTTCAATAAGACCGCCATCGCCCCGTCGGCGCCGATCTCCCGCGCCGTCACCGGCGAGCGATCATAGCGCCGGGCGATGACGATGTCGCCGAGCCGGCGTTTTAGATCTTTAAGGTCCCGGGCGAGGCAGAGGATCGCCATGATCTCCGACGCCACCGTGATGTCGAAACCCGTCTCCCGAGGCACGCCATGGGTCGGACCGCCAAGGCCGACGGCGATATTGCGCAAGGCGCGGTCGTTCATGTCCACCACCCGGCGCCAAACGACGCGGCGCGGATCAATGTTCTGCTCATTGCCCCATTGCAAGTGATTGTCGAGCAAGGCCGACAGCAGGCTATGGGCTGAAGTGATGGCGTGGAAGTCGCCGTTAAAGTGGAGGTTAATGTCCTCCATGGGCAGCACTTGCGCGCGTCCGCCGCCGGCTGCGCCGCCCTTCATGCCGAAGCACGGGCCAAGGGAAGGTTCGCGCAAACACACCATGGCGTTCTCGCCGATGGCGTTTAGACCGTCGCAGAGCCCGACGCTGGTGGTGGTCTTGCCTTCCCCCGCCGGGGTCGGCGTCACCGCCGTCACCAGGACCAATTTGCCGTCAGGCCTGTTTTTGAGGCCATTCATGAATTCGGGGGTCAGTTTCGCTTTGTAATATCCGTATGGGGTCAACGCGTCAGGCGGTAGGTCGAGCCGCTCCTGGGCGAGATCAAGAATCTTTTTCTTCTTCGCCGCGCGCGCAATCTCAATGTCCGGCGCGCCTGGCGCCGGCAAGTCCGATCCCGACATAAGTCCACTAACGGAGGGGCTCCGCTCTCCCTAAGATATGACAACGACCAAACTGATGACGCCTCTCCCAATCGAAGTCGTCATTAATCGGATGCTGAAGAGCGGTCTTGGACCGAGCGAACATCCTCCGAGGCGTGGGCGGGAGACTAGGTCAGCTCGCGCTGCGGGTAAAGCGCCGCCGGAAAACGAGATTGAATGCACCTGCGAAACGGCGCTGCAATAAATCCGTCGCTCAAGGTTTGCTCAGAACGCCGCCTATTTGACCCGGCGGCGCGGCGCTAACGGTGAGGCTCGATTCCAAGAGCGCCATAAATTTTCGCCGGATCGTAGACGACGCCGTCCTTGACGACCGTCGTCACTTTGCGGATGTCGCTAATGGTCTTAGTGGGATCGCCGTCCACCAGAATAATGTCGGCGCGCTTGCCCGCGGCGATCGATCCGAGCTCCTCGTCCAACCCCATCGCCTTTGCGGCGCCCATGGTCGCGTATCGGAGAATGTCGGCGGGATGGACGCCGGCGCGCGCGTAGGTCTCCAACTCGAAATGCAGCCCGAACCCCGGCCAAGTGTCGCTGCCGGGAAGAAGCGGCACGCCATTGTCATGCAGCGCCAAGACGACGCCGAGCAGGTTCTCCACCGCCTGCGCTTTCGCCTCCGCGGCGAGCGGGCTGCGGGGAAAATAATTGCTCGCCCAAAGCCGATGCCGCAGGCGCCGCGCCGCCGTTGGCGGGAAACGATCGACCACGTCGGCGATGAAAGCCGGCGGCGCGCCGCTGCTTAGGAAATAGCCGATCGACGGATCGACGGGGATGTCGCGCTCCGCCAAGAACGCGATCAGATCCTTAATCGCGGGGCTGTCTGGCGTCATCTCGGCGAGCACTTGCAGCCATGTGTCCCAGGTCTCGCCTTCCTCGATCAATGCGTCATTGGTTTTTTCCGCCGCCCAAACGATCCACCAAAGATGCATTAAGTCCGCATACCCCGCCTCGACGGCGTCACGCGCCGTCATGTCGCTTTGAATATGCCCGACGACGTCCAGCCCATGCGCCTCGGCCCGCGCGATCACCGCCTTCGCTAATGTTGCGCCGACGGGATAGAGCTTGATCGAATGCGCGCCGATGGCGGCGTAGGCGTCAACGGCGGCGTGCGCCTCCGCCTCGGTTCTGACGCCGATGCCGATATTGTCCTTGTCGTCCGCGTGATAAATATAGCCCGCCATCAAAATGCGCGGCCCGAGGATCGCGCCGGCGGCGATCTGCTCTTGCAACTTTTTCAGTCGTTGAATGCGGCTACCCACGTCACGCACCGACGTGACCCCCGCCGCGAGCGTGAGCAGCGCCGAACCGCGTCGCGCGATCTGGTCGCTATAAGCTGGGCTGCTGAAATGGGCGTGGACGTCCCACAAGCCCGGCAACGCCATGCGTCCCTTAGCGTCGATGATCGTCGCGCCGTCCGGCGCCGTCACCTTGCGCCGGGAGCCGACGGCGAGGATGCGTCCCCCGTCGATCAGGATTGAGCGACGCTTGCGCACCTCCCCCGACGCCGGGTCGAACACCGCCGCGTTGCGGATCAATAGCGGGCCCTCGCGCGGGGCCGGC
>CAYWWL010000206.1:0-4265 GCA_964461925.1 uncultured Caulobacterales bacterium
AGTCCCCTGCCCGGGACAATAACCGTTTTTCGCCGCGGGCATAGCCTCGTCGGTTTCAGATTACGGCGCGAATGGCTCAATTCGCCGCAATTGCCGTCGCCCGCGCATCAAGAGCGAGAATCAAGTCGACGATCTGCTCGGTTTCCGCGTGGTGCAGCGTATGGCCGGTGTCCGGCAAAACCACATGCTCGATCCCCGGGATTTCGCGCCCCAGAGCGGCGGCGTGCAGCTCCGGACTGACGTCGTCGTCCACCGCGCCGGTGGCGACGAACGCCGCGAGATCAAGCTCGCCATAGCGGTCTTGCTGGGCGACGATCTCGACCTTCAGATTGACCATGTCGAGCGCGTTATTCTTGAACGTGGACGGCCGGAACAAGAGCGCCACGCCGGCGCGTTCGGCGTAATTCTCCGGCGGCGCGCCAGGGGCGAAGGCTTCGGGAAATCCGTCGCGCGCCACATAAGGCCCGTAGAAAGGCAGCACCAAGCGTCGCAGGGCGTGACCGACCACCGGGGTCGCCGAGGCGGCGTTGTACCACGCCACGCCGCCTGGCCATTCATGGCTCACCGGGGCCAATAGTCCGAGCCCCGTCATTTCCTCTTGGAACTGAAGGGCGTAGGCCAAGGCCACCGCGCCGCCGAAGCTCTGGCCGACGATGATTGGGTCGGAAACGCCTTTTTCGACAAGCGCGTCGCGGATCAATTTGGCTTGCACCTCGAGCCGCCAGCCGTCCGCCGGCCGCGTCGAATAACCGTGGCCCGGACGATCGACGATGATCACCCGGCGATCCCGCGGCAAGGCGTCGGCGAAGGCCACATGCATGTCGCGCAGATTGGCGGAAGCGCCGTGGATCAACACGATCGGCGAAGCCGCGCCGTCTTTCGGTCCGCTGTCGAACAAATGGATCCGCGCCTCGTCGAGGGCGACGATCTCGCCGATCGGCGGATGCGCGGCTTCGAAGCGCCCAGCGGCGAATTCGCTATAAGCGACGAGCGCCAGCAAAAGGCCGGCGAGGCCGCCCAAAATCCAATACCCCATCAGATGCCCCTTATTGCGTTCCCCTAAAGCCGCCCGGCGTTAGGCCGACGCAGCGACAATGGCGCCGAAATCCGCCGCTTTCAAACTGGCGCCGCCGACGAGCGCCCCGCCGACATTGTCGATGGCGAGAATGTCGCCCGCATTGCCCGGCTTCACCGAGCCGCCATAGAGGATCGCCGCATCGGCGCCGACCTCGCCGCGGATCGCCGCGTGCATTTCGGCGATGTCCTCCGCCGTCGGCGTCAGACCGGTGCCGATCGCCCAGACCGGTTCATAGGCGACGACGAATGCGGCGCCCGGCAGCGACCCGGCGAGCTGGCCTTTGACCACGTCGATTGCGTTTCCAGCGCGACGTTCGGCTTCGACTTCGCCGACGCAGACGATCGGCGTCAGCCCGGCCCGTTGGGCCGCCAGAGCCTTGGCGCGCACCGTCTCATTGCTTTCGCCATGGTCGGCGCGGCGCTCTGAATGACCGACGATCACGTGGCTGGCGCCGGCGTCGGCGAGCATTTCCGCCGCCACGTCGCCGGTATGGGCGCCGCTTTCTTGGGCGTGGCAATCCTGGCCGCCGAAACTGATCGGCGTCGCCGCGAAGCGCTCGGCGAGGCCAGCCAGCAAGGTCGCCGGCGGGCAGATCAAGACCTCGCACCGGCCCGGCGTCACCGCGAGCTGACCCGCTAACGCCTCGACTTCCGCCGCCGCCGCCTTCAGGCCGTTCATTTTCCAATTGCCAGCGATCAATTGCGCCATGGTGATTCTCCTCAGCCGCGATAGGTGTGGGCCGCGATTCGCGTCGGTCCAGCTCCTCAGGGCCGCCGATCGCGCCGTATGGTCCCGCTGTAATCCCGCCTGCGGCGCAAACGCAAGCCCAGAAGCCACGCGCCGCCGGTTCGGGCCGACGCTGAAAGCTTGTTGTCCGCGCCCGGCGCGCTTATGTTGCGCGCCAATAGCGACGGCGCAGCCGGCGGATCGATCCGGCGCGGCCGATGAAAGGGTTTAATCATGCTGCAAAGCATTCGCGGCGCTCTTCGGGGCGTGGTTCTGTTTATTTTCGGATTGGTGCTGTTCGTCTCCTTTGGTCTCGTCGGCGTGCCGAGCCTGACCTCGATGTTCAGCACGGCCACGTTGCAGGTCGGCGCTAAGCGCTATTCGACCATCGAGATTCAGAACGAATTCAACCGCGAAGTGACCACCCGACGGATCCAATCCGACGGCGAATTCAACGTCGCCGACGCCCTCGACCAAGGCCTGCACAACCAAGTCATCGGCGCGATGACCACACGAGCCGCGATCGAACAAGACGCCGAGCGGCTCGGCCTGGCGATGCCGCGCTCTTTGGTGCGCGAATTCCTCAATACGGACGAACGCTTCCAGAACCCGCAGACGCAGAAATTCGACACCTTCGCCCTGCAGTCGATCTTGCGGCAATACAATATGAGCGTGCAGCAATTCGAAGAGATCCTGCGCTCGGACCTGTTGCGCAATCAATTGTCGAGCTCGATCTCGCAAGGCGCCGTGGCCCCGGACATTTTGGTCGACGGCGGCATCTTGCGCGAAGTCGAACAACGCGACTTCGTCTATGTGGTCGTTGACGAAGAAGCCGCGGGCAAGCCTGAAGAGCCGACCCCGCCGGCCCTGCAAGCATTCTACGACGACAATCCGGCGGACTTCACCGCGCCTGAGTTTCGCACCTTCAATCTGGTCGTCTTGGAAAATACGACGTTCCAAGAACAACTCGACATAGAAGAAGAGAAGATCCGCGAGATCTATGACGCCAATCGCGAACGGCTTTACTCAAAGCCGGAGAAGCGCTCGCTCTACCAAATTCAATTCGACAACGAAGCCGCCGCCCAGGCGGCGGTCGACGCGCTCGCTGCGGGCGATGACTTCAGCGTGATCGCCGAACGCCGCGGCTTCACCCTCGACGCCGTCACCTATTCCGACATCGGCAAAGGCGACGTGGTCGATCCGAATGTCGGCGACGCGGCCTTCGCCGAAGACCTCGCCGTGGACGCAGTGGCCGGACCGATCAAGGGCCTGTTCGGCTATAGCGTGGTTCAGATCACCGACATCGTCGCGCCGGAAGTGCAGAGCTTTGAAGACGTGCGCGACGAGATTGAAGAGTCCCTGCTCTCCAGCGACACCCGCAAATTGGTCTATGACGCGATCGAACAAATCGAAAGCGAACAGGACACCGGCGCCAGCCTCGTCGAGGCCGCGACCAAAGCCGGGTTCGAGGTGACCACCGTTGGCCCCGTCGACCGGTTCAGCTTCGGTCCTGGCGGCGAGATCGTCGCTGACGTCACCGGCGAAATTCTCGACGAAGCTTTCTCCATGCTCGAAGGCGACGAAAGCCCGGCGATCACCCTGGCTGACGACGCCGGCTATTATTTCATCTCGCTCACCGCGGTGACGCCGCAGGCCGTGCGGCCGTATGACGAGGTCGCCGACGACGTCGCCCTCGCCTGGCGCAAACAGGAACGCGACGCGCGCATCGCTAGCGTGGTCGGCCAAATCGCTGACGCCGTGGCCGGCGGCGCAAGTTTCGAGGACGCCGTGGCGCCGTTCGACCTGGAGGTGCAGACCTCCACCGCCGACCGTCGCCTTGGGGTCGAAGCGTTCGCTGAAACCACGATGGAAAAAGCGTTCAGCGCCAATATCGACGCGCTGTTCACTGGCGACAGCGCGACCGGACCGGCGCAGATCGCCGCGGTGGTCAAGGACGCCCGACACCAGACGTCGGTGTTCAATCCGGCCCAGCGCCCGATCGTGTCGCAATACGCCGGCTACCAGCTCGATCAGGAATTGTTCCAGGCCTACGCCGAAGCCGTGCAGCAGGATTTCGGCGTTAGCGTGAACCAAGCCGCGATCGACGCGAGCTTCGCCGACGGCGGCTCGTGATCGCGCGCAATTGACGCCGCCGCGGGGCGCGACCTCGCGGCGCTAGGAAGCCCCATGTCCGACTATAAAGCGTTCGAAAAGGCGTATACGGCGAATATCGCCCAAATCTTGACCCGGCGCGTGGTCAGCGATCTCGACACGCCGGTCTCGGCGTTCATGAAGCTGGCCGGCGGCGACGCCAACGCGTTTTTGCTGGAATCGGTCGAAGGCGGAGAGCGGATGGGGCGTTATAGCCTGATCGGTCTCGATCCCGATCTGGTGTTCCGCGCCGATGAAAAAGGTTGCGAGATCAACAAAGAGAAACTCAACCGAAACACAAATCAGCCCC
>CAYWWL010000207.1:0-4235 GCA_964461925.1 uncultured Caulobacterales bacterium
TCGAGTTGAAGCCCATGCGCGAGCCGATTGCCTTCACGAACGCCGAGGTCACCGATCCGGAATTAGGGCCTATCAATGTTGGCATCGTTCAAGATCTGACCGAACGTCGGAAGTCTGAAAACAAGCAGCGTGAGAACATGGCGCTCACGCGGTCCGTGATCGACGCCGGCTTGGACGCCATTGTCATTATCGATCGCGACGGCGTCATCAATGATTTTAATCCGGCGGCGGAAGCGACGTTCGGCTATTTGAAGAGCGAGATTGTCGGAAAACGCTTGTCGGACACGATTGTTCCGCCGCACTACCGAAAGGCCCATAACGAGGGTTTCAAACGCTATCTCAAAACCGGGGAAGCGAAAGTCATCGGCAAGCGCATTGAAATCGAGGCGATCAATCGCGATGGCGTTGAATTCCCAATCGAGCTGACGATCAAGCAAATCAACGTCGCCGATCGAATCCTGTTCACGGCGAACATTCGCGATATTTCCGAGCGCCGGAAAGTCGAACAGGAACGCGAACAAAACCGTAAACTATTGGCCTCCGCCCAACGCATCGCCGAATTGGGCAGCTGGCGCTGGGATCCCAAACTGAACCGCCTGATCTTTTCGGACGAAGCGAAGAGAATTCTTGGCCTTGGTCCTGATGGGACGTGGCAGACCCTGTCGCAATATTTTCACCTGGTGCCGTCCTACGACCGCAAACGATTGGCTGGCTTACTCCGGGAGGCCATGTCCGAAGAAAACATAACCTTCGAAGTCGAACACCGCATTCGTCGCAGCGACGGGGCAGTTCGAATTGTCTACGGCCGCGCCGAAGGCGGCCTCGCCGACGATCAGGAAACCCAACTCATCGGCACGCTGCAGGACATTACCGATATTCGCGAGACCCAGGCGGACCTGGAGAAAGCTAAAGAGGACGCCGAAGCCGCGAACAGGGCGAAGTCAGAATTTCTCGCCGCGATGAGCCACGAAATCAGAACGCCCCTTAATGGCGTGCTCGGCATGTTAACGCTCTTAAGCGACACATCGCTTACGGACGAACAACAGCGCCTGCTAAAAACCGCATATCGATCGGGCAACAACCTTCTGACGCTGATCAGCGACATTCTCGATATCTCAAAAATCGAAGCGGGCCAGGTTGAACAGGAGTTCGTCGATTTTGATCCCTTGGCCGTAGCGCAGGAGGCGGTCGAACTGGTCGAAGCTCTCGCTATTAAAAAATCGATCGCCACGGTCATCGACGTGGAAGCTGAGGTTAGACCGGTGCGATCCGACCAAGCGCAAATCCGGCAGATCCTCACTAATCTAGTCTCCAATGCGGCGAAATTCACGCAACATGGCTCGATCATAATCCGTATAAAGCAGGCGGAAGATCGACTGAAATATGAAGTCGAAGACACTGGCATTGGCGTCGCGAAGGAAGATCAGTCGCTGCTGTTCGAGAAATTTCGTCAAGTCGATCCGTCGAAGCGTCGCAAGTTCGGCGGAACTGGACTGGGCCTTTCGATTTGCAAAGAACTCGTCGAACATTTGGGCGGCGAAATCGGCGTACGGAGCGAGGCCGACATAGGTTCGACATTTTGGTTTGAGATTCCAGTTTCGCCCGCCGAAGCGCCTAACGACCTGTCAACGACTTCTGAACAAGAAGACACCTCGCATATCGGCATCGATTCACGGATCTTGCTCGCCGAGGACAGTCATACCAACGCCCTGGTCGCGAGCTCCTATCTTCGCTCCGCCGGAGCCAAGGTCGACATCGCGGCCAATGGCCATGAGGTGGTCGCCGCGGTGCTGAGCAGCGAATACGACATCATCATTATGGACGTTGCGATGCCCGACATGGACGGGATCGAGGCGACCCAAAAGGTCCGCAGCATGTCAGGATGGCGTCAATCGGTGCCAATCCTCGCATTGACGGCGAACGCCTCCAGGGATGACAGAGCGCGGTGCATCGCCGCCGGAATGGACGACTTCCTCACCAAACCTATCGAACGCAATCGCCTCATTCGGACCGTGGACCGACTGCTTGAATCCACCGACGTGCCCGTCGATGCGCCGCCTAGCGCCCCTTCGCTCATCGATCATCAGAGCCTTGCAAATCGATTTGGCGACGTCCCAGGCCTCGCTGAAGATGTCCTTGAAGTATTCGGCGTTGAACTCAAACAACGCATAGAAGAAGCCAAGTCGGCTTTCGAAAAATCAGACAGCAACGCCATTAAGCTAACCGCGCACGCGCTCAAAGGCGCGGCTCAGAACGCGTGCGTGAAATCCATGGCGGACTCAGCGGCGATTATGGAACTCAGCGCCGCCGAAGATGATTTGGCCCGCGCGCGCGACGCTTATGATGCGATCGAAGGCCTTTTGGAAGACGTGTCAAATGAGATCTCAAGCTTCGTAGGACCGGAGAGAGCGCAATGACCGCAAAGATATTGATTGTTGAGGACAGCCCGTCAAACGCGCGCACCTATCAGGGTTTTCTGAAACATGAAGGCTACGAGGCGACGATCGCGGCGACGAGCAAGGAAGCATCCGCGGAACTTGAAAAAGAAGACCCAAGTCTGGTCCTGCTCGACTTGCACCTGCCGGACGGCGACGGGATGGACATCCTAGCGATGTTGCAGACGCGGCCCGACCCTGTCCCCGTGATCGTCATCACCGCGAACGCCTCTTTGAACGTGGCGGTCAAAGCCATGCGCGCCGGCGCAATGGACTTCCTGGTCAAACCATTCGACAAAACACGCCTTATCGCCACTATCGAAGGCGTGCTCGAACGCTCCGCCCTGAGAAAAGTCGCCGCCAACAAACCTTTTGCAGCACCAAGACCGACGGGTACGTCATTTGTCGGATCGAGCCGCGTCATGCGCGCCGTATACAAGACTATCGAAGCCGTGGCGACGAGCGACGCAAGCGTGTTCATCACTGGCGAAAGCGGCACAGGCAAAGAAGTCGCAGCCCGCGCCGTGCACAATCAAAGCCGACGCGCTGACGCGACTTTCCACGCCATGAACTGCGGCGCAATTCCCAGCGAATTGATGGAAAGCGAGCTATTCGGCCATGTAAAGGGGGCATTCACCGGCGCGTCGTCCGAAAGGATCGGAGCGGCGGGCCTAAGCGACGGCGGCACGCTTTTCCTTGACGAATTGGCGGAAATGCCAATCGATCTCCAAACCAAATTGTTGCGGTTCATTCAGCTCGGCGAATACCAAAGGGTCGGCGAGTCCAAAGTACGAACAGCGGACATTCGCTTCATCAGCGCCACGAACAAAAGTCCGCTCGACGCGATCGCCAATCGCCAATTGCGCGAAGACCTCTATTACCGCCTCAACGTGATTCCGATCGAAATGCCGCCGCTTCGCGAACGCGGATTGGACATTATTCAACTCGCCGAAGCCTTCATGCTCGAATACGCCTCAGCGGAAGGCAAATCGTTCGAATCGATTTCACCGGCGGCGAAAGCGGTTTTGCAAAGGCATGATTGGCCGGGCAATGTCCGACAGTTGCAAAACGTCATTCGGAACGCCGTCGTGCTTCAAGATGCGCCAGAATTAAGCGTAGAAATGCTGCCCCATGCCCTAATGCAGTCGGGACAAGGCCTTGCGGCACGCCCAGGCGACCCGGACAGTAGTCCGGCGAATGACGGCCAGATATTGCCGCTTGCCGTGGTTGAACGCCGCGCGATTGAAGCGGCTATCGCCGCCACCGACGGCAATATCCAGAAAGCCGCGCGTCTATTGGAGATCGACCCGTCGACGATACACCGGAGACGCAAGGCGTGGCTCTCTGAAGCGAGCTAGGGATGGCGCGCGCGCCTCATGTCGCCCAGCAACGACGAGCGTAACCCTTCATTCACCCTAGTGAATTTTTGACGCGTTTTAGCGAACCCTTAAGCCAGCGTCGCCACCATAGGAGTTTGGGGAGCGCCGACAGCGCGGCGCCGCCGTTCGTGGGAGCGTCGGATGAGCGATATCAAGGACTTACTTGGCACTTTCTTGCAGGGTCGCCGGTTCTCGGCGGCCGGCGATGGCGAGGCGCGCGCTCAGGCGCCGGGAATCAGCGGCGCAAATGAGCCCTTCCTCCCGCCAGGCTATGTGGTGATCGAAAATTATACGATCCAACGATGCATCGGCCGTGGCGGCATGTCCGAAGTGTACCACGCGAAAAACTATCTCGGGGCCGACGTCGCGCTAAAAATTCTGCGTCCAGAGTATATCGACGAAAGCGACTATATTCTTCTTA
>CAYWWL010000208.1:0-4226 GCA_964461925.1 uncultured Caulobacterales bacterium
CCGTGTTCGTTTTGTCCGAAGTCTTCCGCGAAGGCGCGAAGATGAAAGAAGAACAGGACCTCACGGTTTGAGCGCCGCGCCAGTCCCATATCGTCGCGCGCCAAGCGCCCCGCCGCAGCATGGAAAGGAGGTTGAGCGATGAGCATTTCCGTCAAACTCGACCGCATGCTGCTTGAGCGCGGCATGTCGCTGACCGAACTGTCCGAGCGCGTCGGCGTGACCATCGCCAATCTGTCGATCCTGAAGACCGGCAAGGCGAAAGCGATCCGCTTCTCCACCCTTGAAGCGATCTGCAAAGAACTCGATTGTCAGCCTGGCGACATTTTGAGTTTTGACGAGAGCTAACCGGCCGCGCCGCAGCGCGCCGGTTCCGTCAAAGTCGATCCGTCTCTTATGAAAACGCTTTTTTGATCGCGTCGACGAGGTCGGTGCGCGCCCAAGAGAAGCCGCCGTCGGCGTCGGCGTCGCGGCCGAAATGGCCATAGGCGGCGGTGCGCGCATAGATCGGCTTGTTAAGGTCAAGCTGACGCCGAATGCCCGACGGCGACAGATCCATGATTTCAGGCAGCACGCGCTCCAACCGCGCCTCGTCGGCGCCAGCGCCGGAGCCATGCAGGTCGACATAGACCGACAGCGGTTCAGCGACGCCAATCGCATAAGAAAGCTGGATCGTGCAGCGATCGGCGACGCCGGCTGCGACCACGTTCTTCGCCAAATAGCGCGCGGCGTAGGCCGCCGAACGGTCGACCTTCGTGGTGTCCTTGCCGGAGAACGCGCCGCCGCCATGGGGCGCTGCGCCGCCATAGGTGTCGACGATGATCTTGCGGCCGGTGAGGCCAGCGTCGCCGTCAGGACCGCCGATGACGAATTTGCCGGTCGGATTCACGTGCCATGCGCAATTGTCCGCGATCGTCAGATCGCCTACGGCGTTGCGGATGTAAGGCTCGACCACGTCGCGCACTTTCGCTGACGACCAGCTGGCGTCGAGGTGCTGGGTCGAAAGGACGATGGAGACGATCTCGCGCGGCGCGCCGTCGACATAACGGACCGTAACCTGACTTTTGGCGTCAGGGCCGAGGGCGCCAGCGTCGCCTTCGCCGGCGTGGCGGGCGGCTGCGAGGTCTTGCAGGATGCGATGGCTGTAATAGATCGGCGCCGGCATCAACGCCGGAGTTTCGCGACAAGCATAGCCGAACATAATGCCCTGGTCGCCCGCGCCTTCGGCGTCCGCGTCAGCGGCGTTATCCACGCCTTGGGCGATGTCGGCGGATTGCGCGTGCAACAGAACGTCGACGTCGGCGGTGCGCCAATGGAAGCCGTCCTGCTCATAGCCGATGTCTTTGATCGCCGCCCGGGCGGCTGCGACGAATGGCTCGGCCACGACGTGGTCGCCGTCGAGCAGAGACTCCGGCACCCGCACTTCGCCGGCGATCACCACTTTGTTGGTGGTCGTCAGGGTCTCGCAGGCGACGCGGACATGCCATGGGTCCATCCCCGTAGCAGCCGCTTCGCGGTACACCAGATCGACAATCTCGTCAGAGACCCGATCGCAGACCTTGTCTGGGTGTCCCTCGGAGACGCTTTCGCTCGTAAACAGGTAATCTTGCCGCGCCATAGACTTGAAGCCTTCATATAAGGAAAAGTTTATATCGTTGATTGGATGCGTTAATATCGGACAAGGCTGGGCCTGTCCACTTGAAATTCACCAATCGGGGGAAGGGCGCCGAGCGCGGGCGCTTGGAGCGGGCGGCTGGTTACGCGGTCGGTTCGGCGCCGGCGGCGGCGACGGGTTCGGCTTGGGCTCGCGGGCGGGAATCTTCGGCCAGGGCTTTGACCAATTCAATCACCCGCTTGCGAACCTTTTGATCGCCGATCTCGATGAAATGCTTGACCAATTGGACCCCGTCGGCGGAGTTCAGAAACGCGATCAACGCGGTGCTGTCGGCGTCCGCCGCGGCTTCGGCGAAGCCGTAAGACGAGCCGCTGTCCACGTCGAAATCTTCGAACAGAAACTGAATCGGCACGTCGAGAATGCGCGAAATCTCAAACAGCCGGCTCGCGCCAATGCGGTTGGCCCCTTTTTCGTACTTCTGAATTTGCTGAAAAGTCAGTCCAAGCGCTTCGCCGAGCTTGTCCTGGCTCATGCCAAGCATGGTCCGGCGCAAGCGAACGCGGCCGCCTACATGTACGTCGATAGGATGTGGCTTCTTATCGTTATCCATCGGAAAACCCTTCATTGTTAACCATGAAGACGCTTTTCCTTTTGTTTACAAGGAAGTATGGGGGTGATGCAATGTTTGAAGTGATTTATCGGCGGCGCCCGAACTAAGGCCTATATTGGCGAAACGCAAAAACAACGCCTGCGGACATTAAAAGAAATAAGTAAAACGCAAAATCTCCTAGGCGCGAATACAAAGTTTTTCTTAAAGAAGGGGGCAACGGATAATCGACCACGCCCGCCTTATAAAGGGAAATCAGGGCCAAATATTCGCCTTTTGCACTAATTAGCGCCGAAATGCCGGTGTTCGCCGACCGCGCCATCGGCAATCCTGTCTCGATTGCGCGTAGCCTGGCGATGTCGAGATGTTGGCGCGGCCCGGCGCTGTCGCCGAACCATGCGTCATTGGTCACCGTCAACAGCCAGTCCGGTCGTTCGCCTTTGGGATGCATGGCGCCAGGGAAAATCGTCTCATAACAGATTAGGGGCGAGAACGAGGGGCCGCCTACGGACAAGACGCTGGGGCCTTCGCCCTTGGCGAAGCCGTCTGCATACGGCGCGAGTTGCGCGAGCCCTAATTGGGTGAGCAAGCCTTTAAGCGGCAGGTACTCGCCGAACGGCACGAGGTGATGCTTGTCGTAACGGCCGACGACTTTGCGTCCGGCGGGCGTCGTTGCGATCGCCACCATGGCGTTGAAATATGCGACGGCGTCGGCGCCGTTGGCGTCCTTGCGCCATTCGCGGCGAACCGCGCCGGCGAGCAGCGTCGCATCGTCGGGCAAGCTGCGATCCAGCGCCCGCAAGGCGTCGTCGGACTCGTCGAGCAGGGGCGCGGCGTTCTCCGGCCAGATGACGAACAGAGCGCCGTCTTGGGTCGGCGAAGGACCGGAGGAAAGCGTCACTAGCCGTTCGAAGTTTCGCCCCCAATAGGCTGGATCGATTTTCTCCCGCTGCGGAATGTTCGGTTGAACGATGCGCACCGCCGCCGCCGGCGCCGGGTTCTCCGCGGCCAGCGCCATGCGCATGGCGCCGACAAACGCCACCGCCGCGAACGCTACGACGCCCGCGCCGACGCCCTTGCTGAGCGCGTCGTGATCTTTGTCGCCATCGTCCCCGCCGCCGTCCCCACAGGCGGTCTTTGGCCTGATAAACGCAACTGGGCTCACCGCGATGGCGAGCACGACCACGCCGAGGCCATAGACCCCGATCCAGGCGGCGGATTGGGCGAGGACGACGTGCCCGGCGAAGCTTTGTCCCGGCAAGTTCCATGGCAGCCCGGTCAAGATATGGCCGCGGGCGTAGTCGAGCGCCGACAGGCACGCCACTAATCCAAGAAGCCGCACGGGCCCCGGGCGCCAGACGCTAATCGCTAAGCCGCAAGCGGTCGCAGTGAAGACGGCCAGGAACCCAGTGAGGCCAACGACGCCGAACGGCGCCATCCAGGCGAATTGATCCGCTTGCACCAGGAACGAAAACGCCAGCCAGTGCAGGCCGATTAGAAAATACGCGAACCCGAACCACCAGCCGACGCTGGCGGCGGCCCGGCGTTTGCGCCACGCCTGGTCGACACTGGCGTCGACGCCGTCCAACAACAGCGCCAAAAGGCAATAGCCAAGAACCATCAAGGGGAGCGCGTAAAATGGCGCTTGCGCCAACGCCGCCATCGCGCCGCCGGCCGCCGCCAAACCGCGACGGCGCCAGCCTTCAGCGTTGTCGACAGCTGCGAAGATCCGCGTCAACACTACTCCGCCGCTTTCGCTGCGACCTCGTCGCTCGTTTTAGGGGCTTCTTTGGCGCTGCCGCCATTAGCGGATTTCGACGCCGCGTCCCGGGGGGCGTTTTTGCCGGCGCCTTTGGACTGGCGTCGAACGATCACTTTGCGGACTTTGCGCATATCCGCCGCGGCGATTTCGATTTCATAGCCTGCGGGATGCGCCAGTAGCTCGCCCCGCTGCGGCACGCGGCCGGAGAGGCTCGCCGTGAGCCCGCCCATGGTGTCGACCTCTTC
>CAYWWL010000209.1:0-4192 GCA_964461925.1 uncultured Caulobacterales bacterium
CCGAAGCTTTCATTCCCGCCCGTATGGTCGCCGTGCCAATGGGTGTTGACCACGAAGGCCACCGGCTGATCGCTGACGTCCGCCACGGCGGCGGCGATTTTCTCGGAAAGCGGCGCGCATATCGTCGCCCACAAGAATGTCCGCAAACGGCTAAAGGAAGGCATGAACGCGGGCGGGCGCAATACGCCGCCGGCGCCCGACGCGGCTTTGCCGGTGATCACCTTCACCTCGGCGATCACGTTCCATTGGAACGGCGAGAAAATCTCCATCACCCACCCGAAGGACGCCCATACGGATGGCGACGCTTTCGTTTTCTTCAAGACGGCCAACGCCCTGCATATGGGCGATATCTTCTTTAATGGCGGCTTCCCGTTCGTCGATCTGGCGTCCGGCGGCGACCTCGACGGCTATATCGCCGCCCAAGAACAAGCGCTCGGCATGGTCGACGAGGACACGAAAATCATCCCAGGTCACGGGCCGTTAGCGTCGAAAGCCGATCTGGCGAAATCCGTGGCGATGCTGAAAGACGTGCGCAGCCGCATTCAGGCGTTGCTCGACGCCGGCAAGTCCGAGGACGAAATCGTCGCCGCAGCGCCCCTCGCCGATCTCGACCCGATTTGGGGTCAGGGCTTTATCAATGGCGAACGCATGACCCGCGCAGCAGTCCAGTCCTTGTCCAAGGACTAACGTCCAGTAGGCTCCGCTCGGGGAGCGGTTTGCGGCCGATCTGGGATTGCGGCGGCGCCGCTGCCTAAGCCCCAGGGAAGCCCCCCGCAAAAAAAAGGCCTGCGCCTCGGGAAAGGCGACGGGCCGCGCTGGCGTAGGGGGTCCAGCGGAAGTGAGTCGGTCGACCGCCCTAAGGGCCGCCGACCAACCAGGGTCGTTAGGCTTTAACTTCGGCGGAGAGCACTTCGCCCCGCTTGATCTTGCAAACGCCTTCAACGGTGTCGCCGCCGGAATACGGCACCAATTTCACCGTCACGGTCTTCACCGAGCCGCCTTTCGACTTGATGAAGCGGCTCGAGAAGTCGTCGCCTGGGGCCAGGCCTTCGGCTTCGAGCGCGTCGGCGCACATCGTCGCTTGGTCATTCGCCGACTGGGCGAAAGCCGGGGCGACAAACATCAGCGTTGCAACAACGCCAGCAGCGACAAAATTCTTTAACATGGCAAAAGCTCCTATTTGATGCCTTCGGGCTAGATAATCATTCCTACGACCGAATGACACTGCTTGGTTTACTATCTTTTTTTAAAGTGTCAAGTTTATTTTTTCGAAAAACCTGTTATGTTATGGTTTAAGACGGTTCTATGACGGCCCATCCGCCCGAAAAGCGGGAGAATTGGCCGTTGCAACGCCCACGGCGGGCAAAAGGCGCAGATGAGACGCCGCCACCGTCGACGATGGGCGCTGGAACCAGGGATAAGGATTGGATCAACAATCCGCAGGAAACGACGAATTGAGGGCCAAGAATGGCGAGAACATATAATCAAGAATGCGTGCTCGCATACGCGCTCGACCTGTTGGGCGAGCGCTGGACGTTGCTAATCGTTCGAGAGCTGTTTCTCGGGCCGCAACGCTTCGGCGATCTGCACGCCGCCCTGCCCGGCATCGGCACCAACTTATTGAGCAAGCGGCTGAAAGAACTCGAAGAAGCCGGATTGATCATGCAGACCTCGGCGGAAGCGCGCAGCCAATATAAATTGTCCGACGCCGGCGAAGATCTTCGCCCGGTGATCCGCTCCATGATGTTCTGGTCGATCAAGTATTTTATGGAGAGCCCGGAGCCCACCGCGCCGAAGGAATGCATCTTCTCCAATGATTTGCAGCCGGACTCCGTGGTGCTGGCGAGCGAAATGTTCGCCAATCTCTCGAAGATACCGCACGACACCTACGTCATGCACCTGTTCGTCGACAATCATCCGTATACATTGTACTACATGAATGGCGAGACCACCGCCAAACGCGGCGCGGACGCGCCGGCGGTCGCGAAGCTGGAATCCGACGTGGAGACATTGATGCGCGCTATGCGCGGCGAGATCTTCATCGAAGAGACGTTGGAGCGGTCGACCTCAAGCGGCGACGCCGAGGTGATCAAACACTTCGTCTCCACCGTGACGCCAGGCGCCGACGTGGCGTTTGAAGTCGCCGAATTGATCAAAGTCCGCGAGCGCGAGCGCCTCGCCGCCGACGCGCGCAGCAGCGCGCCAAAAAGAGCCGCGCCGAAAACCGCCGCGCGCGCTAAGGAAAAAGCGCCAGCGGACGCCTAACCGCCTCGCTCGACCTTAAACCCCTGGGATAGGCGGCAATGGCGTCGCCCGCTCGGCGTCGAGATAACGCGCCGAGGTCGGCGTCGTCGATCCCGCGTTAAAGTCGAACACCAGCGGATTGCCGGTGGGAATCTCCACCGAGACGATGTCTTCGTCAGGAACGTTCAGCAAAAGCTTCACGAGGGCCCGCAAGGAGTTGCCGTGGGCGGCGATGATCAGGCTTTCTCCCGCGGTCAGCCGCGGCGCGATATCGCTCTGCCAATATGGCGCGACCCGGTCGAGGGTGAGCTTCAGGGACTCCGTCATCGGCACGGCGCCGGGATCCAGATTGGCATAGCGCGGATCTTTCGCCGGATTGAATTCCGACGACGGATCCATGGGCGGCGGCGGCGTGTCATAGGAGCGGCGCCAAATCTTCACCTGGTCGGCGCCGTGCTTCTCGGCCGTCTCAGCTTTGTCGAGTCCGGTGAGCCCGCCATAATGGCGTTCGTTCAAACGCCAGTCCTTTTCCACCGGCAGCCACAACCGACCCATTTCCTCAAGCGCCAGATTAAGGGTCTTGATCGCGCGGGTTTGCACCGAGGCGTAAGCGCCGGCGAATTCAAGATCCGCGTCGCGCAATAAAGCGCCCGCCTTCTTCGCTTCGGCGACGCCCTGCTCCGTCAGATTGACGTCGACCCAACCGGTGAACCGATTCTGCAAATTCCATTCGCTTTGCCCGTGGCGAAGCAGCGCCAATACCGTCACGATCTTCCACTCCTTATCGATTGCGCGCCTGTCATAAGCCCGCTCGCCGAAAATGGAAAGTTCCGCGCCGCAGCGAAAACGGCCCGCGCGGCAAGCATTGCCAGAGACGCTCGCGCGGGCCTATGAGGAACCCGCCCCTCAACACAATGGAGCCGCCCATGTCAGACGCTTCTCCCATCGCCCTCGCCATCCATGGCGGCGCCGGCGCGCGCGCCGGCCGCGACTATTCAAAAGCGGAAGCGCATCTGCAGACCTGCTGCGCCACCGGCCGCGAGATGTTGGAGAGCGGCGCCGCAGCCGCCGACGTGGTCGAAGCGCTTGTGGTCGAAATGGAGGTGTCCGGACTATATATCGCAGGACGCGGTTCGCCGCCGAACGCCGCCGGCTACGCCGAGCTCGACGCGTCGATCATGCTTGGCGCCGCGCCGAAGGGCGACCGCGACATGCGTCGTCGCCGGGCCGGCGCCGTCGCCGCGGTGCCGCATTTAGCCTCGCCCATCGCCGCGGCGCGCGCGGTCCTGGAGACGACGCCCCATGTCTTGCTGGCCGGACGCGGCGCGGAGAATTTCTGTCGCGACAAGGGCTTGGCCTTCATCGACGATCCAGAAAATTACTATGTGGTACCCGTGGGCGTGCATCCGGAGGAAATGACGCAAGCTGAACTCGGCCATGGCACCGTGGGCGCGGTTTGCCTCGACCGCGACGGGCGCCTGGCGGCGGGTACGTCCACCGGCGGCGTATTCGGCAAATTGGAAGGCCGGGTCGGCGATACGCCTCTGCTTGGGTCTGGAACGTGGGCGGACGAATATGTCGCCGCGTCGTGCACCGGTCTCGGCGAATATTTCATCCTCGCCGGCGGCGCCCAGGACGTCGCCAGCCGCGTGCGCTATCAAGGCGTCGGGCTCAGCGACGCCGCCCAAGCCATGGTCGACGACGTCGGCCGGCTCGGCGGCGACGGCGGCGTGATCTCCGTCGATCGCAATGGCAATGTCGCCTTCGCCTGGAATTCCGACGGCATGAAACGCGCCGGCTTCGGCGTCAATCAAGCGCCGTTCGTCGCCACGTTCTAACGCCGCGCCCTAACTGCCGAGGCCGATTTCCTCAAGCCGTTGGCGCAAGAAAGCGCCAGCGGTGGTGTCTGGGTATTTCGCGCCGTCGCCGCGGCAGCTGTCCAGACACG
>CAYWWL010000210.1:0-2583 GCA_964461925.1 uncultured Caulobacterales bacterium
AGCCAGCGGGAGCGGCGCATGAACCAACCGACTGCAGCATAACCGGAGTGGATCGCGAGGTTGACCAGATCGACGATCGACTTGCCGGGTCGCCAAAGTTCCTCCGGCCCGCCTGACAAAGAGACGGCGGTGTTGTTGCGAATTACGATTTTCAGGTCTTCGTCGACGACGCAGACCCCGGTGGCCATCACGTCGATCACTTCGTCGAGCAATTCGGTGCGAGAACGTAGTTCCGCGGTGCGTTCGGCGACTTCTTTCTCCAGACGGGCGTTAGCTTCCTCGATCGCGATGCGCGCCTTTACCTTATCGGTCACGTCGCGGGTCCAGGACCGACACCCGAGATACTCCCCATCGCCGTCATAGAAGTGACGTAGGCAGACGGATACGTATCGCTGTTCGCCGGCGTGGTCGATCACCGGCAACTCCATGTCGGTGAGGTCAAGACGGTCGCGGTAGATCTGTTCCAAAGCGTCGCCAGTGTCTTCCTCTAACTTTAGAAACGGCTTGTAGGCGTTGACCAAATCCTTGCCGATCAGTTCCGACGGATGCACGCCGACGAACTCCTCCATGCCAGGCGAGACATAGGTGAGCTTCAAGTCCTTATCGGCTTCGCTGGCCCAATCGGAGGCCATCTCCATGAAGTGACGGAATGATTCATCGGACTTTTGTCGTTGAACGACGGCCTCTTCTTCTTGCGCGGTCAATTCGGTGATCAGAACGCCGATGCCTTCGAATTGCTTCGCCAGCAGGGGCGCAAGCGCGAGGAGGAACAGCGCAGGCGGGATCAGCGCCGGCTCGCCGACGAACAAGATATTGATCGCATAAGGGTAGATCGAAACCACGAGGGGGATCCATGGCGCCCGCATCACGCCGGCGACGGTCACCGCCGCAATGATTCCGAGAAACCCGCCGAACAGCAGCAACAAGGCGTATTCCTGCGGCGTTGCGAGATCATGCAGATAGAACAGCGCCATCGGGGTCAAGACGCCAAGCCCGGTGGCCGCGACGACGAAGGTGCGGATCTCGGCGCTGCGGCTCTCCGCGTCGCCGAGTTCCGGGTCATAGCGCAACCAATGCCTGGCGCGCGCCACCAAGAAGATCACCATGACGGCGAAGAAGCCGATCCCGATCGTCGACATGCGATCGAAGAAGACCATGGTGACGCCGGCGCTGGACAAAAACAGGCTGAGATAGAACAGCGGCGCTTGGCGCTTAAGTTCCGCCAGGCGTCGCTTGTTGATGAGATCGGTTTCGCGAATCGGCGCCGCCTCGCGCCGTCGAAATTTCTTAAATGATTGCCACATAATATAATTGCCGCGTTATGAAACGCCTTGATATGACATGACCATGGTTAAGCAGTCGTGTAACCATGGATGACGCAGCCCCGCTTCGAAGAGAAGGCGACACGCCGTTATGACTTTGCAGTTTCCGTCGGATCGATTGATCTATCAGGATTTTGTTCAGACTTATGAAAACCTAATTAGCGGCTATTTAGATGGTCAGGAGGCGGAGCGCCGCCGCGCCGTCAATCGCTTCTTCGCGATTTTGGCCGCCGGCGTCGGCGTCGGCGGGATCATGCTGCTCCTGCGCCCATTTGGCGACGATAGTTTCGCCGCCGCATTCTTCGCCGGTTTCGCTGGATTCGGCGTCGCCGGGTGGCAGTTGGGGCGCGCGGAGAACGACATCACCCATGGCCTCTTATCGCGGATCTGCGGCGGGCTTGGGCTTTCCTATGAACGCAATATTGGGCGCCCGGATTATTTCGCCGACTTCAAAAAAACGAAACTGATCGGCGGCTTCAATGAGGAAACCTGGGAGGACGCCGTCGCCGGCAGCCATAGCGGCGCGCGCTTTGAGTGCTGCGAGGCGCATCTCATCCAAGAAAGCGGCAGCGGCAAGAATCGCTCCCGGCGCACTGTGTTCCATGGCCAATTGATCGTCATCGACTATCCGAAGCCGTTTCTCGGCGTCACTGTTTTGCATCGCGATCGCGGCGTCTTCAATCGCTTCACTAAGCCGGGATCGGAATACAGCCATGTGGGGCTTGCCTCAGGCGAATTCGAAAAGGCGTTCGAAGCATGGTCCACCGACCAGGTCGAGGCGCGGGACCTGCTTGATCCGATCGTGCTTGAACGGTTTCAAGAGCTCGAGCGGCTCTATGGCGGCGATTCATTGCGCGCGGCGTTCATCGGCGGCCGTCTGATCTTGGCGATCGCCACCGGCGATCGTTTGTCCTTGGGGTCGATGTTCAAGTCGATCAATGGCGTCCGTCAGGTGGAGACGATCCTCAAGGAATTCGATCTGATCTTCGATCTCATCGATGTTCTGATCAAGCGGGTCGACCGTCCTATGGACGGGCCGATCACCGCCGCAGGCCTGCGCGCCGCCGATGCGCGGTTAGCGGACGATTAGCAATTCTTCCGCGGCCCGGGTCACACCGGTATAGAGCCAGCGGGTGCGATGTTCGCGAAAAGCATAGCTCTCGTCGAACAAGACCACGCGATCCCATTGCGAGCCCTGCGCTTTATGCACGGTGAGGGCGTAGCCATATCAATGCGTGACCTAAACATTCCGAGAAGAAGC
>CAYWWL010000210.1:2593-4160 GCA_964461925.1 uncultured Caulobacterales bacterium
ATTCGTCGCTGCCTTTGCGTTCGGGAAACGGCACGTTCTCCGGACCGTCGGTGAACATGCGCAGCGGCACGCTGATCGACACCGGCTTGCCGCCGTCCTCCGGCGCCACGACCATGCGCGCCTTTGTCCCGCGCGGGGCCTTGCGCAAGGTCACCGTCCACACGCCGCCGTTCAGCAACCCCTTTTTCTTATTGTTGCGCAGACAGACGAGTTTTTCGCCGGCCTCCGGGCGCAGGTCCTCATGGCCTTTGAGACTGCGGATGCGGTCGTTAAAGCGTTTTCTGGTGCGGTTGGTGCCGACGAGCACTTGGTCGGCGGCCATTACGTCTTCGGTGTCGAGTTCGTCCTTGGAGACGACGCGGCACGCCTCGCCGAGGGATTCCGGCGTGCGGCCTTCGCGGATGTCCATCGACGCGCGAATGATCGGATTATCCGCAGCCTGACGATGGATCTCCGTCAGCATGAAGTCGGGCTCGGCTTCGGTGAAGAAACCGCCGCCTTTCACCGGCGGCAGCTGCGCCGGATCGCCGAGCACCAGAACCGGCTTTTGGAACGAGAGAAGATCCGCGCCGAGCTCTTCGTCGACCATGGAGCATTCGTCGATGACGATCAGGTCGGCCTTCGACGCCGGCGCGTCGCGGCGTAAGGAAAAGCTCAATCCCCCTTCGGCGTCCGGCTCGTCCCCCGTGGGGCGATAGATCAGCGCGTGGATCGTGGTGGCGCCCTCGCAGCCTTTCTGGCGCAGCACATGGGCGGCTTTGCCGGTGAACGCCGCGAACGCGACCTCGCCGCCGGCGTTTTCTGCGAAGTGCCGGGCGAGGGTGGTTTTGCCGACCCCAGCGTAACCGAAAAGACGGAACACTTGCGACTGCCCTTTGTGCAGCCAACTATCGACGGCGCGCAACGCCGCGTCTTGTTCAGGAGACCATTTCATCGCAGTGTTTTGACCGGGCCCGGGCGACGATGCAAGGGCGCAATCGGCGCGGCGACGCGCCGCGCAAAGGAGACCTCGGGATGTTGGAGATGCGGCCGAATTGCGAGAACTGCGACGTCGATTTGCCCCCCGATCAGGACGGCGCCTTGATCTGCTCCATGGAGTGCACGTTCTGCGTCGACTGCGTCGCCGGCCCCTTAAACGGCAAATGTCCGAACTGCGGCGGGCAGTTGGCGCCGCGTCCGACCCGCGTCGAACCGCTATTGGGCAAATACCCGGCGTCGACGAAGCGGATCGTCAAAGCTGGCTAAGCCAGGTCGATCCATACCGGCACATGGTCGGAGGCTTTCTCACGGCCGCGAACTTTGCGATCGACGCCGGCGTCGCGCAGCCGGTCGGCGACTTGGGGGCTAAGCAGTAGATGGTCGTTGCGAATGCCGTGGTCTTTGTTCCAGGCGCCGCGTTGATAGTCCCAAAACGTGTAGCGCACGCCGGTTTCGTCGATCGCCCGCAAGGCGTCGGTGAGGCCCATGTTTAAAAGCGTGCGAAACGCCGCCTTGGTGTCGGGGCGGTACAGCGCGTCCTCAGCCCATGCGGCGGGATCATGGCAATCCTCGGCTTGCGGGATGACAT
>CAYWWL010000211.1:0-4156 GCA_964461925.1 uncultured Caulobacterales bacterium
ATCAGCGCACGCCAGTAAGTCAACGACATTGCCCCTCCTTCCGCCACTGGCCGGGGCGCCTGCATGCGTCGACGCATCGTCGAAACAGGGGCCCAGGTCTTCTTAAAGGTCCTCGACCTTACTGACGACCGCCGCGTTGGTCGGCGCAATTGGTGAACACGCCGCCTTGTTGCTGGGCGCATCGATTTGGCAGCTGCGGACCGCGACGGCCGCGTCCGCCGCGGGTTTGCAGGCGAATCTTCTCGACTTCAGCGTCAATCTCCCGCAACACCACTGACAGGCTAGCGAAACGCTGCTCAGCGGCGTCCCAGCGCATGCGCGACTGACGGCACGAGCCTTCATTATAACCGCGCATCTCCATGCACCGCGCATAGGCTTTGCACGACGAGGTGATCGAGCGGTATTGGACGTCGACTTCCGCGTCAAAGCGATTGAGGCGATCGCGCAGCTGGTAGACGCGCTCGACGTCGTTCTGGGCGTTTGACGCGCCCGCCGCGCCACCGCCGCCGCCAGCGATCACGCCAAGGGCGCCGCTGGTCGCTCGGGAGCGATCACGGATGCTGACAAGTTGAGATTCAAGCCCGGGATTGTCGCAAATGGCGCCGGTTTCGGCATAAGGGCTGCCGCTCCCCGTGGGCGACGTGACGCTGCAGGCGTATAACCCCATCGCAATCACCACCAGAACAATACTTCGCATCATCGTCATTCCCCACATTAATTTGATTGATACGTGGATTGCGGGCATGGCCGCATTTCAACGTCGCTATTTCCAACGTCGACGCCAACTGCCGCGCCACCCTGGCTGCCATAGACGCCCGTTCCGATAACGACCGGATCTTTTACCAGACCTTTGAGTGAATGGCCGCCGCCGGCGAAGGCTCTGGTTCGGCTCGACGTATCGCGCATCACCAATACCGTTTCGCCATTGTCGCTGGCGAAACGATCGCAGGCGCTCTCCAAGCGCTGGTCGCTGACGCCGAATTCTGCCGGCTCGAGGGTCTGACACGCGGCGACTCCCATCGCCAAGGCCCCCATCATCGCGATTCTCACGACTCGTTCTCCCATGCCGTTACCTGCTTTCCACCCCGTTGCAATTAAGGCTGTCCGTTTGGCCGGCAACCGCCGACCATGCCGTTCTCAGTCGACAATTGCGTCTGATAGAATTTCACCGACTTATCATCGACCGGGAAGCCAGGGATTTTATCTTGGCCATTCATGACTCTGGTGATCTTGGCCCAGCGCCCTTCGGGCTGGCGATCAGCGCCGGTCCATGACCGGGCGGCGACGACGAGCGCGCGCGCTACCGGATGGCCGAGGTCTGACGCTTCCTGCAGATAGCCGTCAGCGCGGTCGAAATTCTCGACGATGCCGCACACCTGATAGCTTCTGAACACTGCGCCCGTGCCGTAAATCAGCGCGAGGTTGAACATGGCGTCCGGCGAACCATTGTCCGCAGCTTGACGAAGGTAGCGCAGGCCGGCGTCGGTGTTTTGCACCACGCCCAGGCCAGAAACATACATAATGCCAAGCAGGTTCATCGACGGGCGATGGGCGTGGGTTTCAGCGGCCGAACAGATCAAATAGACCGTTTCGATGGGCGTGAGATCGCCGGTCTCGCTGAAGCCGAACTCCCGCTGGAACCGCTGCACGGCGGCGCGGGTGCCGCGGCCGTAGCGACCGTCGATCCGACCTTCGTAATACCCCTTAGCGGCGAGCGCCCGTTGACGCGCGGTCAACGCGATCAGATCGCCGTCATTGGTCGCGTGCGGGCCGTCATAGCGCGACAGGTAATCCCGCGAAATTCGCGCCAAGCTGTCTGCGGAATACTCGCAGGTCAGGTTCAACGCCGCCAAACGACGTCCGGCGAGCACGCTGTACTCGGACTGGCAAGCGCGCCCCACGGCTAACGCCCGGTTGAACTTCTGACGCGCCCGGGTGACGCGGCCGACGGCCATGTCGGCTTCGCCGCGACGGAAATGATAGAGCGCGCGGTCGTTGCAAGCTAAGGCGCTTTCCCGGGTGATGCACTCACCGACGCTGGATTCCTGGACGCACTCGTCAGGCAGGCCGTCACGGGCCAGCGGCGCGATCCGCGCATCGCTTTGGCCGCCCGGATTGTCGCGGTAAACCTGCGACCCGCTTTCGCGAAGATTGCGATAGCCAAGCGGCGGCATTCTGCCCCGATAGCGCGCTCTGAAGTCGCGACTATCGCGATAGGCGTAGATGATCGCGTCAATCAGCTCACGTATCGTTGGCAAGTTCGCCGCATAACCGAGATAGCCATTGCGGATCACTTCCTCGAACTCGTCGCATTCCTCGTCGGAGAATTCGCCGATGCCGAGATCGCATGGGTTGGAGCTGCCGTCCCAGCCGGCGAGTTCCGCTTCATACCGCACCAAAGCGCGCGCCGCGTGGAAATCGCGCACCACTTCAATCGCATCCTTGAGATGATAGCGTTTGCAATATGCGTCCTGGTCGCCGCCGAAGCGTTCCGCCAATTCCGCGAGGCGGCGATTGGCGCGCTGTTTTAAAGTGTTCTCGCGTTCGATGGTGAACTTGTAGAACCGCGCGGTTTCCGCACGCCACTCATAGGCGGAGGAAAGCCCGCATAGCGACGCCATCTGGAAATTGATGTAGGCGAGGTCGGGGGATTCTTTCTCACGTGGCCAAACGTAGTCATTAGGCTTTGCGTACCGAAGCCGCGTGCGCATCCGGTCAGCAATCTTAAATGCGTCTTTGCCGAGGTGATGTTGCCCGAGGCGCATCAGACCAAAGTCGCCGTTCAATTCGTGGATCGCTATGAAGAGTTGATAGATCTCTTCATAATCTTCAGTCGGAATATTGAGCGCCTTGTAATAGCGGAATGCGTCAGGGTGGCCGTTCGCCGCGGCGATATAGAAGTGCAACGCAGCCTCGAGCTTGCGATTGGTCTTGTCGCGCTCATAGACGCCGAGGAACATGTGATCGGAGGGATCGCCAACAACCGAGTCAGACAGAGCGACCGAGCTGCTCTTACGAGCGATGACCTGGGTTTGCTTTATTTCCGTAGCCCAATCGTCGAAGACGTCGTCAGCAATCTTGACTGACGCGGAAGGGAGAATGCGCGGCGTGTTGAACGCTTGATAATCGCGCGGATTGTAATGTTGTCCCATCTTGAAGGCAGCGAACAACAAGCTTGAAATGATCGCAAAGGATAGCGCTGTCACCAATAGGAAAAAGGTGATCGACTGGAGAACGTCGATGAAGGTGCGTTTGCTGGATTCTTTGACTTCGGTCTTACTGATTACGACGCCTGAACCTGAGCCTGAGCCAGACCCGGCGCCAGCGCCGCCGAACAGCTTCCGCGCTTTTGGGCGAAAAAATACAAGTCTCCCCACGACACTCCCCTCAGGCATCTACCCCGTTAACCAGTTAACAAGAAAATAGACTGAGTCACAAGCGCGATCAGGCGAAGGAAGCCTCCCTCACGCGCCAGAGTAGCGGCCATTGAGACTGAATGATGCGTTTCAGCAACGCAAACGACGGGTCTGGACTGAATAGAAGGGCGCAACCCTAAAATAGTTCGGCGTCGCCGGCTTCGCGCAAAGCTTCGACGACTTTCTTCACGTCTTGGCAGCGATTGCGATCGGCCACGAGGATCCCGTCTTTGGTGCTAACGATCACCAAGTCGCGGACGCCAATCGCGGCGATCTTTTGCCCATTTGAGACCGCCAATGTGTCCTTGGCGTCGATAAAAATCGCGCCATCGCCAAGATCGGCGTTGCCGGCGTCGGACTTGGCGGCGATGTCCCATAAGGTCGCCCACGAACCGATATCCGACCATTGCGCATCCAAAGGAATGACGGCGGCGTTGCCGGTGCGCTCCATGACCGCGAAATCGATCGATAATTCAACGGCTTGATCAAAGGCGGCCGCGTCCAGGGTTAGACTTTCGCCGTCAACCGCCCCGGCGCTTACGGCCTTTTGTGCAGCTGCGAGAATATCCGGACAATAGCGCTCCATCTCCGCCATCATCACGTCGGTTCGGAACATGAATATGCCGGCGTTCCAGAAATAGTCCCCAGAAGCGAGAAATTGCTCGGCGGTGGCGAGATCTGGCTTTTCTTTAAACGCTTCCACCGGCCGCGCGCGGCCGGACGCGGCCCGGGCGTGGATA
>CAYWWL010000212.1:0-4144 GCA_964461925.1 uncultured Caulobacterales bacterium
CGCGTTGCCCGCGCCATGCAGCGCCAAATGGATCGCTTCGGTGCCGCCGGAGGTGAAGACGACGCCATTGACCGGCGCGTTCACCAGCTTGCGCACCTGCTCGCGGGCTTTCTCGATCCGCGCCCGGGCCGCCCGACCCTCGGCGTGCACCGCCATGGCGTTGCCGTCCGTGGCCAAGGCCTCGGTCATCGCCGCGACGACTTCAGGGCGCAACGGCGCGGTCGCGTTATGGTCGAGATAAGCTCGTTCGGCGCCGCTCATTCGCCCGCCCCCAGATCGACGAGCACGCCGTCTTTATGCTGATGGAAATCGTCGCGGGCCGCGCCTGGCGCGTTCACCGCCGCGGCGCCGAGAACCCGGCGCTCGATCACGTCTTCCAGGGTGATGGCGTTCAAGAAAATATGGATCTGGCGGCCAAGCTCGTCCCATAGGTCATGGGTCAGGCAGCGGATCGATTCGCCGCGGCAGCTTTTTTCGCCGCCAGGCGCGCACGCGGTGGTGCGAATCTCTTCGTCCACGGCGGCGACGATCTCAGCGATGCGGATCTCGCCGGCGGGACGGGCCAGAAAATAGCCGCCGGCGACGCCGCGCACGCTTTCCACCAAGCCGGCCCGGCGCAGTTTCACCAGGACCTGTTCAAGATAGCCCGCGGACATGCCTTGTCTCAGGGCGATGTCGGAAATCGGCGCCGGCTGATCGCTGCCATGGGCGGCGATGTCAGCCATGGCCTGCACGCCGTACCGTCCCTTGCTGGTCAATTTCATCTCGAACCGCTTTCGCCCATCCGCCTAGACCGTCGGCGAAAACCGCCCGGCGGAACCGACCCTTGTGGCAAATATGCCACGCTAATTTCAGAAACGGCGCGGGTTCTCGCGAGCTATGCTAAGAGCCGCGCGAACATACGTCGTTGTCGACGGAGAGATAATAAACCCGACCAAATTGGTCAAGAATAGCCGTAGCAACGATCGCGTGATTTCAGGACTTTTTTGCTTCCCAGCCGGCAAAACCCGACCGGCTTGCTAGCGTATTAGTCGATCTCCCCCGATAAGCGCGACACGCGGCGGAATGGAGCGTCATGGCAGAAGTGGTTTTCGCGGGACCGGAAGGTCGGCTTGAAGGGCAATATCAAAAAGGCCGCGGCGAAGCGCCGCCGGTGGCGTTGATCCTTCACCCGCATCCCTTGTTCGGCGGCACCATGAACAACCGCATCAGCTATGAGATGTACAATATGTTCGCCCGCCGCGGCTTTTCCGTGTTGCGCTTCAATTTCCGCGGCGTCGGCCGCAGCCAAGGCGAGTACGACCAGGGCCAAGGGGAATTGGCCGATGCGGCCACCGCCCTCGACTATCTGCAACAGCTCAATCCCAACGCCCCGTTCGCCTGGGTCGGCGGGTTTTCGTTCGGCTCCTGGATCGGCATGCAGCTATTGATGCGCCGGCCCGAGATCGCCGGCTTTATCTGCGCCTCCACCGCCGCCAATCTCTACGACTTCACCTTTCTCGCCCCGTGCCCGTCGTCCGGCGTCGTCATCCATGGCGAGTTCGACAAGATTTGCCGTCCGGAGGAGACCCGGGCCATGGTCGAGCGCACCCGCACCCAAAAAGGCCGCAAGGTGGAGTTCCAAGTGCTCCCGGGCGCCGACCATTTCATGGAGACGAAAGTAGACGAGTTCCTAGAGATGGCCGAGGCCTATCTCGACGCGCGCCTCGCCTATCCGACCCCGGAAGGTCCTCACCACGAAGAATAGCGGATCGGCGCAGCCGGCTTATAGCGCCAAGCGGCGATAGACGACGCCGGCGAACGCCGTTTGCACCACGAAGCCGATCACCTGCACGGCGATCAGCAAGGCCGCCGCGCCGGCCCCGAGCACCGCGCCAAGGGCGGCCCCGACGCCGCCTTGCTCGGCGAACAAGACGCTCAACATGCTGAGCGGCGCGGCTCCTAATTGGGTGACCATGCCGAGCAGCATCATCCCGCCCGCCAGCAATAGATAGCCGCCAAGGATCGGCCAGAACCGGCCTTCCGTGACGGCGAAGGCCTTGCGCGGCACCAGGCGATTGTCGATCGCGCTGCCGGCGGGAAACGCGATCAGCCGCACGGTGAGATAGATCGACGGCAAGCCGCCGATCGCCAAGAGCAAGACCATGGCGCCGGCGACACGCTCCCCCGCCGCGATCACGTCAGCCGGCGGCGTCGCGCCAGGACTGGCCGTCGCCGACCACGCCGCCACGGTCTGCAGCGACGGAATCACCTCGCCGCCGCCGGAGGCGACCACGGCGATCAAGGTCGCGAGCGCCCATATCGCGAAGCTCAATACTGTCAGCATACTGAAAGCGGCGAAGACGCGCCATGTCGGACCGTCGCGCCGGATCGGCGCGCTCGTCCGGGTCTCGCCCACCGCCACCAATTCGAAGATCGACGCGGCGACCCCGCTATAGAGGAATCCAGCGACGATCGCCGTCGCCGCCAGGATCAAGATCGCCAGCGCGGGATGGCCGCGAAACGCCAGGCCGCCGGTCTCGGCCATGGCCTCGGCGTCGAACGCTAACTGGCCGCCCAGCATCAAGACCGCCGCGAATAAGAGCGCTGGGATCCAGGCGGCCGTGACCAGGCTGCGCCATCGGTGCAGGGCGAATTGAAACGGTTCCGTGGCGATCGTCCCGGGCGGGGTCGAGCGCCCGGAGGCATGGCGAGGATCAGGCGATGACGACATGGCGGAGGGTCTCCTTACCGGACGCGCCGAGACGGAACGCGCCGCAGCGTCGGCATATCAATGCTCGGCGCGCGCCTCAAGCCGCGCTCACGCCGCGTCGCTGATCCGGTAAAGCCGGCCGTAGAGCCCCGCCCAAACGCCGTAGGAGAAGAACAGCCAAACATATTGGTAGAGGATCTTCACCCCGGTCCAGAACCAGATGAAGGCCGGCAGGATCCAGCCCGCCGCCTCGCCGCCATTGACCGCCTGCGAGACCGTCGAACTGGCCGAGAACAACGTCTGGATCACCGCCGCGACGCCGCCGAAGATCAGCGAACGGGCGGCGAATTCGACAAGCGCCAAGACCGCGACGATGACCACGGCGGTCAACGCCAGGCGGATCAGGTTCCAGCCCCTGGTCAGGCCGAACAAGCCCGGCGTGAGCATGGATTTGCGCGCCACGACGAGGCCCGGATACGGCAACAGCCGCAGCCCGAGATAGGCGAGCAAGGCCCACCCGCCGCCATAGGCGACCGCCACCGCCACGTCCTGGTGCAAGAAGCCGTTGGCGAACTTGTCGGTGGAATAGCCGGCGAAGGCGATCACTGGCGCGAAGGTGACGAGGAAGATGATCAAGGCGCGCAAAGGAAAATTCGTCTCGCCGGCGTTCGGACGATTGCGCGGGTGGAAATGGTTCAACATGACGAGATAAAGGACGCCGGAGATCGCCCCGGCGAGGCCGAGCCAAACGCCGGTCTGGTAGAACCAAAGATCGCCGGTGATCGCCAGCGCCTCGGCGCCGTTGATCAAATCAACCGTATGCAAACTTTCAGGATTGGGAAAACGGACATAGATCTTGCTCGCCGCCTCCTCCACCGCTTTGAGGATGAACTGAAACGCCGTCGCCGCCGGCGCCACCACGACCAAAAGCAACGCCAGAACGCTGACCAGAAAGCCGGCCAGCGCGCGCAATTGATCCGCCCCGAACGGAACCCGAACCAGCCCCGGCGACGGCGCTTCGCCGAGCCCCGCCAATCGCACTAAGGGAGCGAAGAAGGACGCCACCAGGATCGCGTTCGCCAACAGGCCGACCGATAGAATGCCGGTGTACGGCCACAATAGATTGCCCGCCCCTTCGAGGAGTTTTTGATTGGCGAAATTCGCCGCATAGGCGAAGGAGACGTTCTGGGGCAAATCGACGAAGGTGAAGGGCTCGCCGCGCAGGGCCGACAAGGTGACGAACACGGTCGCCATCTGGAACACCAGGATCAGGGTCACTGGCAACCAGGAAACCCGGGCGATGGTCTCCATGCGACGCCAGCCGAAGTTCAGCGCCGCGCCCGCCGTCGAAAAAACCTTAAACGCCATTGGATCCCCACAAATACGCCACGCCCCGATTGAGCGATACTGTAACGCCGCGCCCCGGTCCTGGCGGCTTGAGCCGAATTCGCG
>CAYWWL010000213.1:0-4117 GCA_964461925.1 uncultured Caulobacterales bacterium
CTCGGCGCTTGGCGAGACCATCGACATTCATGGCGGCGGGCAGGATCTGCGTTTCCCGCACCACGAGAACGAAATCGCCCAATCGGCCTGCGCCCATGACGGCGCGCCGCTCGCCCGCTATTGGCTGCATAACGGCTTCTTGCGCATGGGCGCCGATAAAATGTCGAAGTCCCTCGGCAATATCGTTCTGCCTAAGGACCTTCTTGGGGACTGGCGCGGCGAGGCGATCCGTTGGGCCTTGCTGTCGGCGCACTACCGCCAGCCGCTGGAATGGACCGAGCAATTGCTCGAGCAATCCAAGCGCCAGCTCGACAAATTCTATCGCATGATCGGCGAGGTCGCCGGCGACGACGGCGTTGCGGCGTTGACCGACGGCGTCGCGCCGCCGCAGAGCTTCGTCATGGCCTTGGAGGACGATCTGAACACGCCCGAAGCGATCGCCGCCTTGCATGAATTGCGCGACATCGCCGCCCAGCTGGACGGCGCGCCGCGCCGCAACGCCGTGGCGCGACTGGCGGCGGCGGGGCGCTTGATGGGGTTCTTCTATGAAGAGCCGGCGCAATGGTTCCAAGGCGTCGCCGGCGCCGAGGCGGAGGGCGGGTTGACCCCGGCGGCGATCGACGCGCTTTTGCAGGAGCGCGCCGCGGCCCGTAAGGCCAAAGACTTCGCCGCCTCGGATCGGATCCGCGACGACCTCGCGGCCCAAGGCGTGATCATCGAAGACGGGCCGAACGGCGCCACTTGGCGGCGCGCCTAAGCCGCGCGCCTCCGATGATTTTGCGTCATGACGTTTGCGTCTGACGAGGCCCTAGTGCGCCATCAGCAACGCCGGTCCCTCTTGGTGCAAGAAGAAGCGGGTGAAGCCGCCAAGGATCATTTCGCGCCACCGCGAATGGGAATACGCGCCCATGGCCAACAGATCGACGTCGTTCGCCGCGATATGCTCGGCCATGGCGTCGCAATCCCGGCGTCCGTCGGGGGCGATCGCCCGGGTCCCGGCGCGCAGGCCGTGCAGGCTGTAATAATCGGCGAGGGCGTCGGCGGAGCGAACCCCGCTTGGCAAGGCGCCGATGGTGACGATCTCGACGGTGTCGGCCTTGGCGCAAAACGGCATCGCCGCATGGGCCGCGCGGCTCGCTTCTTTGCTTCCGTCCCAGGCGATGCAGACGGAGCGGCACGGTCCGGCCGCGCCGCCGGGGCCGCCGATCAGCGCCGGCAGGCCGGACTGAAATAATAAGTCCTCCAACAAATCATCTTCGAAGGCGGGCGATTGCTGGTTCGGTCGCGCCATGGCGATCAGGTCCGCGGCGCGGGCCTGGCGCGCGAAGTCGCCGGGATAGTCGCCGGCGTGAGGGCGCCACGAAGCGGTGACGCCGTCGCCGGCGTGTTTCTCCGACGGCAGACAGACTTTCACCCTGTGCGCTTCGCACAAACGGTTGAAGGCGGCGGCGAGATCGTTCTCCAAAGACCTCGCCGCGGCGGTCACTTCGTTAATGTCGATGGGAACATATCCGTATGGGAATGGATGATAAGCGCCGGTGGGCATCGCCGGCTCCTGGCGCACATGGACGACGTCGATATGCGCGTTGAACGGCGCGGCGGCGTCGACCGCGGCGAGAAACGTGGCGTCGGCGGAATTGACGCTCGTGAACGGGGCCATGAGTTTCTTGATTGTCATAAGGGTCCTCCATTGGGCGTGGACGCGACCCCTGAAGCCTAGGCCGTCGTCGCCCGCTCGGTTTGACGCAGGTCAAGCCTCGGGCACGACGTATTGACGCGATTGCGGCGCCGCCGCGGATCGCGGCTTGGCGCGTTCGCCGCTAGGGCATATATGGTCCTTATGCTTAGCGACCTTTATAGCGATCAATTGCTTGACGCGGCGGCGTCGATCCCGGCGGCGCGCCGTCTCGACGCGCCGAGCGCCAGCGCGACGAAATCCAGCCGGGTGTGCGGATCGGAAGTGACCGTGGATCTGTCGCTCGAGGACGGCGTGGTCACGGACATCGGTCTCGACGCGAAAGCCTGCGCTTTGGGCCAGGCCTCGGCGGCGCTGTTCGCCCATAGCGTCATTGGCGCGGAAGCCGCGGAAATTTATCGGCTGCGCGATCAGATGCGGGCGATGCTGCGCGACGGCGCGCCGCCGCCGTCGGCGCCGCGATGGGCGGGTCTGGCGCCATTGCAAAGCATTCGCGATTATCCGCAACGCCATGCGTCGACATTGCTCGTGTTCGAAGCCGCCTGCGCGTGTCTCGACCAAGCCGCTGATTAATCCGTCGCCGGCGCCAGGCGCTGCGATGGGCGCGTCATGGCCGCGCCCGCGGTAACCATAACGCACACGTATTATTTTCAAAGATACGGATAAATGCTGGGGATTAGATCAATTGCCACGGCGTTGAAACGCGCGTTGGAACGATCATTGTGAACGATGGGTAAGGTGCGCGATTAGTCTTCCCAATCGCGAAAATACCTATGCGTACAATTTTACAAAAATATCGACTAGTCATCTTGATCTTCGCGACGGAGTTTCCCACTGTAGGTGTGCAAGAAATGCCCTGGTTATTTCCCCTTGGGTCCTTGCATGCGGCTGCTTGGCGTCCTGTCTCTCCCCCAATGGACGTTGAGCGGCCGCGCTTGTTTTCAAAGATCCCATCCCGAGATCACGGCGCCAATTCAGCGCAAGGCGCGAGTTCCGATCGCGCAGCAACCCGCTCCGCGTCGGGTGAAACGCCATAAAACCCAGCAATAATGGGGGTTCTTGCGTCTCGCGGCGCATCGGCGCCGGGGGGCGCGGCGCGCCGCTGAGATAAACGATGGCGCGCCGCGTCGATAGCGGTTCCGCCACAGATGATTTTCGCAAGGCCCGCTTTCAGCCGCGACGACGGGCGCGTCGGCGCCCGCCAGCGCGGCGGCCGCGCGTCGCATTTTGCGCAGTTGCGAAATGCCGATCGGCGGCGCGCACTCGCCTATCCCGGGTGGCGCGCCAAGGCGGCGGCGTCCTGGGTGGCGGTGGCTTCTTCGTGCAACCAGGCTTTAAACGCTTTGACCGCTTTGACGCGGTTTTTGGCCGCCGGATTGACCACGTAATAGGCGAAGGTGGAGGGCGTCGTCGTGGTCATGTCGAACGGCACCACGAGGCGCGCCGCTTCAAGGTCGGCCAAGGCAAGAGCGGCTTTCGCGAGGGCGACGCCTTTGCCGGCCACCGCCGCTTCGATGACCAAGCTCGATTGATTGAATTTCGGGCCGCGGGCGCCGTCGACCCCTTCGACCCCAGCGGCTTTCAACCACATCGGCCAGGTCGGCGCGCTTTCGTCCTTATCCGGGCTGCCATCGTGCAATAGGGCGTGGTGGGCGAGATCCTCGGGCGCCTTGAGCGGCGCGTCCCCGAGCATCAGGCGCGGGCTGCACACCGGGAGAATGGTCTCAGCCATCAAGAGCTCTTCGGACAGACCGTCATAGCCCCCTGGGCCATAACGGATCGCCAGATCCACGTCGTCCACGGCGAAGTCCACCAGATCCATGTCCGCCGACACCCAAACCTCGAGATCCGGATGCTTGTCATGGAACCGGTCGAGCCGCGGCACCAGCCATTTCGCCGCGATCGACGGGGCCACCGAGACGTTCAGCCGTTTAGCGTCGCCAGGCGCGGCCATCAGGCTCGAGGCTTCTTCCAGCTTGTCGAAGGCTTCACGCAATAATGGCAGCGCGGCTTGGGCGTTGTCGGTCAATAGCAAGGCCCGCTTGGTGCGCTTGAACACCTTCGCGTCGATGAATTCTTCTAATGTCTTGATTTGCTGGCTCACCGCGCCTGGGGTGACGTTCAATTCCTCAGCCGCTTTAGTGAAACTAAGGTGTTTGGCGGCGGCTTCGAATACTCTAAGGGCGTTTAGCGGCGGTAGAGTCTTCATGACCGGCTCCACAAAGTTAGTTTATCTAAACTCACGCATACACCCAAGGCAGGGGTGACATCAATGATTGCGCACCATTTTGTGATGGAGCCCGCGCAGCGCAAGACGTCGGCGATTCCGGCCTCCTAAAGAAAATCTAAGCCATCGGCGAAGAATTCTCGGTTTTCGTCCGGAAAACCCAGCCTTAGTTTTCCTGAAGCAAGGCCGACGCA
>CAYWWL010000214.1:0-4062 GCA_964461925.1 uncultured Caulobacterales bacterium
TGTCGCGCCGCAGCGCGCGCCGTCCTTCGGCCCAAATCCTCAGCCGTCTTACAATGCGGGCGTGGCGCGGGCTCTGCCGGCGCAATATGGCGCAGCCATGCAGCGGCCATCGACTTTCGCCAACCGCGCGCCGATCGCTCCGGCCGTGCAAAGCGGCGGCGCGAGCGCAACGGCGAACCCTTTCACCAATTCGCGCAATAACGCGATCCAATTGCCGAACTTCTCCAGCCGAAGCGGGCTGGACTATTCTGCGCGTTCGACGGGCCATTCAGCCCAGAATGTTCAGTCGAAGATGCAACAGATCGGCGGCGCGCCAGGCGGCGCTTATCAACGCTTCGCCGCTCGTGACTTCCGACCCGACAATTCCATTTACCGCTCGGTTGCTAGCTCGTTCCAGCAGGATTTTGAGCTGCAAGACCTTCGGGCCGAGAAATCGACGTCGGTCGGCGGCGGCGTCGCCTTTCGGCATCGCGACGGCGAGGACGGCCTTGGACGTTTGACCGAGGTCGCGGCGCCGGTTCAGGCGACGTTTGCGCCCGAAATTGGGCAATTCACGGTCACCGTAGAGCCTGTCTTCATTGACGCGGGCACGTTTGGAACAGATCCGAACAAAGCGCGCAGATTCGGCTCGATCGCCGCGGTCGACGAGATGGCGCGCATCATACCGGACGTTGAGAGCGCTGCAGGCGTCGGTCTGTCTGTGGATTTCAAAAAGGGCGGTTTCACCGCCGGCGCCGGCTTCACGCCGAGCGGCTTTGAAGTGACCAACGTCACCGGTCATATCGGCTATGAGCATACTTTTCCGGGCGGGTTCCGGTTCGCCGTTGCAGCCGAACGCGAGCCGGTGACCGACAGCGTCTTGTCCTACAGCGGTCATCGCGACCCGATCACCGGTCAGGTTTTCGGCGCGGTCACCGCCAATCGCGTACGCGCCAATGTCAGTCAGGATTTCAACGGCGCCGGCATCTATATCAATGGCGAGTTCGGTTCGCTCGACGGCGAGGGCATGGATTCAAACCAGAATTTCGGCGTTAATGGCGGCTTCTACACCAAGCTCACCGACAAGGAAGACGAGACGTTCCAGCTTGGCTTCAACGTCAATTATCTCTCCTACGAAGAAAACCAGCGCTACTTCACGCTTGGTCATGGCGGTTACTTCAGTCCACAGACGTTCATCAGCGCCACTGCGAATATGGGCTATCGCAAGAAGATGAATCGTCTTGAGTTCTCCGCTGACGGAGCGGTGGGATATCAGTTCTACGAAGAGGACGCGGTGGAGTTTTTCCCTAATCGACCGGATCTCCAAGGCGCCTTGGTGAGCTTCGACGAAGACCTGTCCGTCATCTATGACGCGACGAGCGAGACGACGCTTGGGGTGCGCGCCGAAGCGGGCGTCGATTATTGGTTAAATTCGTTCATGAAAATGGGCGCTGAGTTTTCCTATGTCCAGAGCGCGGACTTCGACGAAACAACAGGCATGTTCAGCCTCACGGTGTGGCCAAGCCTGGCGCAGAACTAACGATTTCTCAGCGGTTGAATTACTGCGAGAAAGCGCGGCGGTCGTCTGACCGCCGCGTTTTGCATTTAGATGGCTTATGCTCAGTCTTCGGCGACCAGATCGAGGATCGTCGAGATGGTTTGATCGAAGGCCGCGGTATCAGGGGCGATGAGCTCCACATGCCCGCCGGGCACTTCGACGTATGCAGCGTCGTCGCCCGCCGCTATGGCCTTGGCGGTATACGCTTCGCCAAGCATTGGCGGCGCGATCCGGTCATGGGTCGCATTGATGCTGACTTGTTTGATCCCGATCGGCAGAAGCCGATCCGGCGAAGTGTCCGCATAAGGGATTGGGCGCGTATCGCTCGACGGGCCGATCAAATCGTCGAGCACCGTCGCCAAACAGCTTTCCAGCGTCACCGGCGCCGACGCTGCTAGGTCCGCAAGTCCGCCGGTATTGACCGCGGCGGAGACGACGAGGGGCGCTGGGTTCCACAGCGGACTTGATTGCGGCAGGTTTGAGCGCGCCCCCGCCCATAACGCCAAATGCCCACCAGCGGAATGTCCGTAAACGACTATTTTCGACAGGTCGAAATTAAATTCGTCGCCGTGATTTTTCACGGCGTCGACGGCGAGGGCGACGTCGGCGAACGTGCCTGGGTATCCGCCGCCCGGCTCGTCGACGCCACGATATTCGATGTTCCAGACCGCGACGCCAGCTGTGCGCAGGGCTTCCGCGGCGTAGTGCATGAGCGTTCTGTCCGCGATCGCCTTTTGCCAGCAGCCGCCGTGAATCATGATCACCACCGGATACGGACCAGGCGCGTCAGGGATCCAAGCTTCCGCCAAATTCGTCGCGGCTGGTCCAATTTGGCGCTCTGCGGTGGGGACGGGGCGCGGCCGCGACGTCAAATCCGGCCATGACATGGTCGCGGGCGCTTCAAGCGCGGTCGCCGTTGGGAGCGAGAAGGAGGCGCCGCCCATCGTCACGGCGATGGCGCATATGGCGCCGGCGGCCAAGCGCATTGTCAGCGTCACCGGTTTTAATGACGAACTCATCGGGCGTTGCTCCCCAAAGTCATGGCGTCGCCGAGATCTGCGCCGGCCCGCCTTCTCCAGCGATCCCGACATGATGCATACCCGGCGTATTCCCACAAGTCGAAACCCACGCGCCATGCTGGATCGCAGCAATCGAATAGGTTTGACTGTCGGCTGCGATCTTCTCATCTTCTTGCTGCGCGACAATACCGTCAAACGATGAGAGGGCATGGCAGTGACACAAGCAGGCAACGGGGCCAATGGGTCGATGGGGCATTGGTCGTCCCGAGCGACGTTCTTGCTTGCCGCAGTGGGGGCGGCCGTCGGTCTTGGCAATCTCTGGCGGTTTCCGTTTCAGACAGGCCAGAATGGCGGCGCCGCCTTCGTTTTGATCTATTTGGCGTGCGTCGTTCTGATCGGCTTGCCGGTTCTGATGGGCGAGTTCGCGATCGGCCGCAGCCAGGGCGCCTCGCCAGTGAAGTCGATCCGGCAATTGAGCGCCTCGACCGGTCGATCCGGCCTTTGGGCCATTGGCGGGTGGCTTGGCGCGTCCGCATCGATCCTCGTTCTGCCGATCTACAGCGTCGTCGCCGGCAAAATCATGGCTTTTTCGGTGATGTCGTTCACCGGCATGTTCGCCGCGGGGGAGGCGAGCGAATCGGCGATCTATGGCGAGGGCGTCAAGGCGGCGGCGTGGATGACGGCGTTTCTTCTGTGTACCATCGTCATCGTAGCGAGGGGGTTGCGCAATGGCGTGGAGCTGGCGGTATCCGTTCTCATGCCGGTGTTTTTCCTGCTTCTCGTGGGACTTTCCGCGACGTCCTTAGTCGTCGGCGACAGCGCGGCGGCGCTTGACTATTTGTTCGCCCCGCGTTTCGACGAAGTGACTGCGGAGACGGTGCTGGCGGCGCTTGGCCAGGCGCTTTTTTCCCTCGCGGTCGGCGGTGCGGTGATGATCGCTTATGGCGCCTTTCTCGATGAAAAGATCGACCTTGGCGGCAATGCCGCCATCATCGCAGGCGCAGATACATTGGTCGCGCTTGTCGCCGGCCTGATGATCTTTCCGATCATCTTCGCCTATGGCCTCGATCCGAAAGCCGGCATGGGGCTGATTTTCGACGCCCTGCCGCGGGTGTTCCTATCGCTGCCATTCGGGGAGCTAATAGGCGGGGTGTTCTTCGTCCTAGCGTTCGTTGCGGCGCTGACCTCGTCGATTTCGATGCTGATGATGGCCGCGTCTCTAGGCCGCGACGAATTTGGCTGGGGACAAGGAATGGCGATCGCGATGTTCGGCGGGCTCGCCTTCGTCTTAGGCGGGATGAGCGTTTTCAATGAAGACCTTTCCCACGGATTGGACTTCGCGGTCGGCGGCGTTCTCTTGCCGTTAGGCGCGTTCTCTTCCGCGCTGGTGGCTGGATGGCTCGCGCCCCGGGAGGTGATGCGCGCTCAATTATCCACGGCGCCGGCTTTGGCCTTCCATGTCTGGCGGTTTTCCGTGCGATACGCCGCGCCGATCGCCATCGCTGC
>CAYWWL010000215.1:0-4056 GCA_964461925.1 uncultured Caulobacterales bacterium
CCGCCATGTAGAGCGCGTGGTTGACCACCAGGATCTGCGCGCCGTCCATGCGTCGACGCGAGCGTGGGACCTCGCCAAAGATTGGACGAGGCAGATGCGGCTCGACGCGCGCGAAGACTCCACGCGTCTTGGGCTGAAGGCGATGATCGGCGATCGGACCATTCGCGATATCGCGTTGGACCTGCTTGACATTGCGCGCGGAGGACTGCGCCGGCGCGCCGAGCCGGGGTCGCAATACGCCGACGAAACCCATTTCCTCGACCCATTGATGGCGATCGCCGAAAGCGGCGTCACCCGTGGCGAATATGCGGCGCACAGATTTGTCGTCGAGCTGGACAATGACCCGCGCCTCCTCCTCGAAGAAAACTCGTTCTAAGAGAACGCCTGCGGCGCCCGCAGCAATCGACGTGTTCGACGATTTGGCGGGCCCGTGTCGATCGCTCGCCCGGCGATCGCCGGCCTTACGCGTCGCCTTGCGCGCCATCGATCGCCCGCACGTGCGTCGTCGAACCGGCGGTTTCGAAGGCCTGTTTCGGATTATCGTCGAACAACAAGTTTCGGTGCCGAGCGCGCAAGCGATCTGGGGGCGGCTAAGCCAGGCGTTCGACGTCGCCGATCCAGAGGCGATTCGCGCCGCCGGCGCCCCGGCGCTGTGCGCGCAAGGCCTGTCGCGCCCAAAAGCCGGATACGTCATCGGTCTCGCCGACGGGCTCGCGTCTGGGGAATTGTGCCTTGCATCATGCGCCGCCCTCGACAATGACGCGGCCGCCGACGCCCTGACCGCCGTCAAAGGCGTCGGCCCTTGGAGCGCGTCGATCTATCTGCTTTTCTGCGAAGGTCGAGTGGATATATGGCCGCCGAAAGACGTGGCGCTGAAAGCAGCGTTTAACGCCGCCAACGTGGCGGCGGCCAAGGCGTCGCGCCGATCGTCGCGCCAATCGTCGCGTCAAATCGATGATTCGCCGCCGGGCCTGCCGCAAGCCGAAATCGACGCCCTAGCGGCCGATTGGGCCCCATATCGCGGGGTGGCGGCGCATATATTGTGGACCTATTATGCGCGCATGAAGGGAAGAACCCCGATCTAGGGTCGCCTGTGAGTGGCGCTGCGCTGAATACTTTGCGGCGTTAGTTAGAAAACCAGTGTGACCGTCAAACTATTGTCATCGGGAATCAGATAGCGTCGGATAGTGACGCCGGTTCGATTCATCGGGCGGCGCGTTCAAGGCAGAGGAGTGAGAGCGTTCAGCCATTCCAGTGACCAGCCCGCCAATGCTGAATTGGCCTATCCCGTGTCGGCGAAGATCGACGTTCGGCTCGCGCATAGCGATCCGACCACTGATTTATTGAGCGAAGGGAGGGCGTCGTGGAAGTAATCTCGCATGCGCCTGACGGTTGCCCGGCGCTCGTGCTCAACGCCGATTTCCGCCCGCTTAGCTATTTCCCGCTATCCTTATGGTCATGGCAAGATTCGTTGAAGGCGGTGTTCCTCGACCGGGTGGAAGTGGTGGCCGAATATGACCGGGTCGTGCGCAGTCCGTCATTTCAGATGAAGCTGCCGTCGGTGGTCTCGCTGAAGACCTATGTCAATCACACGCGGTCGCCGGCCTTCACGCGCTTCAACGTATTTCTCCGCGACGGCTTCACCTGTCAGTACTGCGGGTCAGGCGATCGCGATCTGCTGACCTTCGATCATTTGATCCCACGATCGAAGGGCGGGCGCACCACGTGGGAGAATATCGTCACCGCTTGCAGCCCGTGCAATTTGAAAAAAGGCGGACGGCTGGCGCGGGAGGCGAAAATGCTGCCGGCGCGCGAACCGTGTCGCCCGAGCATGTTCGAGCTGAATGAGCGCGGCCGCGCTTTTCCGCCGAATTACTTGCATGAGAGCTGGCAAGACTATCTCTATTGGGACTCCGAATTGGAGCCATAGGAAGCGTCGCCATCGGCGCGGTTATCTGATACGCTTGTCGCTCGGCGTCGCATTCCGCGGCGCGTTGCGGCCAATACCGTCTTTCATCGAGCCATGACCCCCATGCACTTTGCGCGCATTTTGTCCTTCAGCGTCGCCATGACGTTATTGTCAGGGTGCGTCTATAATGACGATTTAGGCGAGAACAAATTGATGGCCCCGTCGGTGGAGGACGTCGCCGGGGTCGCCGATGGCAGATGGCGCGCCATCCTCTCGCACCGCGGCGACGTGGCCGCGCTCGACGCTGGATTGGCCGCGAACGCCGTTAGTGCGCCGCAATTGCTGCGGTTGAAGCGCGTGGCGGGGGCGATCATCGCCGCGGCCGGAGAGGACCCCGCGACATGGGACGTGCGCCGCCTTGAAAATTCGCCCGAGGGGTCCAATCAAGCCGATTTCATCGTGTTGCCGAAACGCCGGCTCGGGGTATCGGCGCGGGTCCTGGACGCCCTGGTGGACGACACCTCCCTTGCGGTTTTGATCGCTCATGGCGTCGCTCATTTGCGCTATAATCACGCTAATGAACGGTTTCGCACCGTCATCGAGGGGGACGAGACCCGCTTCCCGGAAAAAGCCGATTGGGCGGAGGATCTGATCGACGAGTTCGAAGACCTGGCGCCGGGGGAGAGCATTAGCGTCGAAGCTTTGGACAAGGTTTTGGGGCTCGACGCCGACGCCGAGGCTTTGTGGCCTTTTGCGCTGCGGCATGAAATCGAGGCGGATCGATTCGCGCTGCGATATATGAAGCGGGCCGGGTTTTCCCTTGAGGACGCAGCCGACGCATGGGCGGCGATCGCGGCGTCGGGCGTAGCGCTTAAAGTTGACCGCCTGCACCCGGGTTCCGAGGCGCGCTGGCGCGAGTTTGACCGCGAAGCGAAGCTGCTCATGACGATGCCCGAATTTTGATCGAAAACCCGTCGAAATTGCCGTTGCCGCGTTTCTCGCGTAAGCTGGCGAAATGAATAGGGGACCGTCGTAGAGGGCAAAGTCGCGACGGCGTCAAATGTGGGAGCAACCCAATGACTAAACTGGAAAATGGCGCAAATGGCGCTCGCAAGAAATATCTGCGCTATGGCGTCGTCGGCGCCGTCGCCGCGACCTTGATCGCCTGCGCGTCCCTCGACGAAAGCGTCGCGCCGCCGGAAGAGCAACTGCAAGCCGCGGCGCTCTCCGCATGGTCGGGCATCAAGAAGCAAGAACAAGTGACCACGAATCCGAAATACACCTCGCGCATGCGCCGGGTGGCGCCGCGGGTGATCCGCGCCGCCGGCGGCGATCCGGCGCAGTGGGAAGTGGTGGTGTTCCAGTCGGACCAATTGAACGCTTTCGCTCTGCCGGGCGGCAAGATCGGCTTTTACACCGGCATTCTCGACCTCATGGACAATGACGACCAGATCGCCGCGGTGATGGGCCACGAGGTCGCCCACGTGAAATTCCGCCATGCGGCGTTGCGCGCTGGCCGCGCCAATCAGACCCAATTAGGCCTTGGCCTCGGCGGCGCCGCCCTCGGCGCCAGCGGGGTGCAGAATGCTGGCGCTTGGATGCAGATTTTCGGCGCCGGGGTCACTGTCGCCAACACGTTGCCGTTCTCCCGCGAACATGAGCTCGAAGCCGACCGGGAAGGCCTCTACTATATGGCCCGCGCCGGTTATGAGCCGTATGAGGCGGTGAAGTTTTGGCAGAAGATGGAAGCGAAGAAGGACGGCGCGCCGCCTGAATTCTTGTCGACCCACCCATCCGGCGGCACGCGGATCCAGCAATTGGAAGCCGAAATCGCGAAAATGAAAGCCGGGGGCGTCGGCAGCTAATCAGCCATGTCGGCGGGGCTCGCCGGCTGAGGATTTCGGCGTCCGAGACGCTTGCATTCGGGGAAGGGCGGAGCTAGGTTCCGCGCCTTCCAACGCGATCACTTGTCGCCGCGCGCGGCCAGATCGCATGGATTGGTGCGCCGCCTTAGCTCAGTAGGTTAGAGCGCTTGATTGTGGATCAAGAGGTCCCCCGTTCGAACCGGGGAGGCGGTACCATTCCCGAGATCGTCGAACGACCCCCAACTCGCCTCGCTCGCACGCTAGGGCAGCGGCGGATCAAAC
>CAYWWL010000216.1:0-4053 GCA_964461925.1 uncultured Caulobacterales bacterium
TTGCGCCTGCGGGTGCTGCTCAATGAAGCCGAGCTCGCCGCGGTCAATCCGAACTTTCTATTGGACGAGGCCCGTTTCGACGCGCTCGAGAATTGGGTTCGCACGCACTACCGCGATCGCCTCGCGCCCGAGGATCTACGCGACCCAGATTTCATGACGAGCGCTTTCGCGGCGCTCGACGCGCTCACCCAATTGCTCGATATGGGATCGTTCTATGATTTCCAACGCTAAGCGGCGCGCTTAGTCGTTGAACTCCTCGACCGGCAAGACGGCCTTGTGTTCGACTTGGCGCAACGTGAAGCTCGATTCCACGGTCGCGACATTCGGCATACGGAGGATCGTTTCCGATAGGAAGGTCTCGTATGCGGCGAGGGTGGGGATGACGACGCGCAAGAAATAATCGAACTTGCCGGTCACGAGATAGCATTCCATGACTTCCGGGCGGGTTTTGATCGACTCTTCGAATTCGCGCAGGGTTGAATCGTCCTCTTTCTCCAATTTCACCAGGATCAAGACGGTCACGTTGATGCCGAGCGCCTCGCGATTGACCTCGGTATGGTAGGCCTTGATGATGCCGTCGGCTTCCAGCCGGCGCAGACGCCGCAGGCAAGGAGTCGGCGAGAGGCCGACTTTTTCCGCTAATTCGGCGTTCGTGATCCGCGCGTTTTCCTGCAGGTGACGCAGAATTTTATGGTCGATTTGGTCGAGTTTCATTGTGAATCGTCCTTCGATTTCCGCACGGCGCTGTCTTTCCGCCTCTATTTAGCAGCTTCTGCTACAAGTCAAGGTTTACTTGTCCCAAACCGTGAATTCCTTAGCAGAAAATCTATTGGCGTTTTCCTCTAATACGGTCGCGTCAGGCCTTGCGGGGGCCGGCGCGCGCCCTTAAACCCCCATCCACATGGTGATGTACGCCGCTCGTGATCGGCCGGTGCAGGCTGCGGCGCTTGATTAAGGATACGTGCATGGAAAGCCGAGAGATCAACGTCGACGGTTGGCGCAAGGTTGTTCATTTCCAGGAACCGGAGGCCGGCTTCGAAGCGATCATCGCCGTGCACGACACCAGTTTAGGGCCGGGATGCGGCGGTTGCCGCGTGCGACGGTATGACAGTTTCGACGACGCCCTGACCGACGTCACGCGCCTATCGCGTGGCATGACGTTCAAGAACGCTCTCGGCGGCATTCCGTTCGGCGGCGGCAAGGCCGTGATCCTCGCCGATCCTAGAACCGAAAAAACTCCCGCCATGTTCGACGCTTTCGGTCGCGCCGTGGAAGCGATGGACGGGCTTTATTACACCGCCGAAGATTCCGGCGTCACGGAAGACGACCTCAAGATCGTCCGTAAGCATACGAAGTACGTTTCCGGCGTGGCGGAAGACGGCGAAGGCGGCAATCCGTCGCCGTTCACCGCGCGCGGCGTGTGGCGCGGCGTGCAGGCCGCGGCCAAGCATCGCCTCGGCGCGGATAATCTGAAAGACGTGCGGGTGGCGATCCTCGGCGTCGGCGCCGTCGGCATGGAGCTCGCGCGTTTGTTGCATGAAGACGGAGCCAAACTGGTCGTCGCCGACGTGCACGAGGCCAGCGTCGCCAAAGCGGTGGCCGATTTCGGCGCGGAAGCCGTCACCCCCGAAGCGTGCGCCGCGGCGGATGTCGACGTTTTCTCGCCCTGCGCGCTGGGCGGGTCGATCCATCGCGACATGCTGTCGACGCTCAAAGCGCGGGTCGTCGCTGGCGCGGCCAACAATCAATTGTCGACCCCGGACATGGATCAAGCCCTGTTCGAGAAGGGCGTTCTTTATGCCCCTGACTATGTCATCAACGCCGCGGGCGTCATCAGCGTCGGGCTTGAGATTTTGGATACCTGGACGGCCGACGATATGACCCGTCGGATCGACGCCATTGGCGGCACGCTGTCGCAGATTTTCGCGCGCAGCAAAGCCGAACAGCGGCCAACCGGCGCGATCGCCGATCAGATGGCGCTCGAAGTCATCGCCAAAGCGCCCGCCGCTTAACCCCTTCGTCCGACCATATCGGACGCAGCATGCGAGGAGACGACCAATGTCCGAAGAAATCATGGTGGCTGGCGCCGCGCGCACGCCGATCGGTAATTTCAATGGCGCTTTCTCAGGCGTCGCCGCGACCGCCCTCGGGGCGCACGCGATCGGCGCGGCGCTTGAGCGCGCCAATGTCGACCCGGCCCACGTCGACGAGGCGTTGATGGGATGCGTCCTGCCAGCGGGCCTCGGTCAAGCGCCGGCGCGGCAAGCGGCGCTCGGCGCGGGCGTGCCTGAAGCGACCCCGTGCGCCACCGTCAACAAAGTCTGCGGGTCCGGCATGAAGACGGTGATGATGGCCCATGACGCGTTAAAAGCCGGATCCGCTTCGCTCGCGGTCGCTGGCGGCATGGAGGCGATGACCAACGCCCCGCATCTCTTGCCGACGGGTCGCGCCGGCATCAAGTTCGGCCATGGCGAAATCCTCGACCATATGGCCTTCGACGGCCTCGAAGACGCCTATCAGAAGCGCACCGCAATGGGCGTCTTCGCCGAGAAATGCGCTCGGGAATGGCAATTCTCCCGCGAAGAGCAAGATGAATACTCCGTACGCTCCGTAACCCGCGCGCAAGCGGCGATCGCCGACGGATCCTTTGCGAACGAGATCGCCGCCTTTGACGTTTCGACGCGCAAAGGCGCGGTTACGGTCAAGGACGACGAGAAGCCCGGCCTGGTGAACGCCGACAAAATTCCGGCCCTGCGCCCCGCTTTTGAAAAGGATGGCACGGTCACAGCCGGCAACGCCTCGGCGATCTCCGACGGCGCGGCGGCGTTGGTGTTGGCCCGGGAAGGAGACCTCGCCAAGTTCGGCGCTAATGCGGTGGCGCGCATCGTCGGCCACGCCAGCCACGCCCAGGCGCCGGAATGGTTCACCACTGCGCCGGTCGCGTCGATCCAGAAGCTCATGGACAAAGTCGGCTGGAGCGTCGGCGACGTCGATTTGTTCGAGATCAATGAAGCCTTCGCCGTGGTGCCGATGGCGGCGATGCGCGAGCTGAAATTGCCGGTTGATAAGGTCAATGTCCATGGCGGCGCGATCGCTCTGGGCCACCCGATCGGCGCGTCCGGGGCGCGCATACTCGTCACCTTGATCCATGCGCTGCAAAAAACCGGCGGCAAAAAAGGCGTCGCCAGCCTGTGCATTGGCGGCGGCGAGGCGACCTCCGTCGCTATTGAGTTGGTCTAAAGGGAGCGCGGTCAACCGCTTTCATCTGTCGCAGGCGCCGCCGACGAAAATTCGCTAACGTCGACGCGCCGCCAATAACTTGAATAGGGCTTCGCCATGTCTGTGAGCAAAACCGCCGAAACAAACGATTCCTACCGCTTCGATTGGAGCGATCCGCTTGCGCTAGACCTTCAGCTTTCGGACGAAGAACGCATGATCCGCGACGCGGCGCGCGGCTACGCCCAAGACAAGCTTGCGCCGCGGGTGATTTCCGCGGCGCGCGAAGAGCGCTTCGATCGCGAGATCATGACCGAACTCGGCGCCCAGGGCTTGCTCGGCGCGACCGTGGCCGAAGCCTATGGCGGCGGCGGCGCCTCCCATGTGGCCTATGGCCTGATCGCACGGGAAATCGAACGCGTTGATTCCGGCTATCGTTCGGCCATGTCGGTGCAATCCTCCCTGGTTATGTACCCGATCGAATCGTTCGGCTCGGAAGAGCAGAAACAAAAATACCTGCCGAAACTAGCGAGCGGCGAATGGGTCGGCTGCTTCGGCCTAACCGAAGCGGACGGCGGCTCCGATCCCGGTTCGATGCGGACCAAAGCCGAGAAGGTCGACGGCGGCTATCGCTTAAACGGCTCGAAGATGTGGATCACCAATTCGCCGATCGCCGACCTTGCGGTGGTCTGGGCGAAACTCGACGGCGACATTCGCGGCTTCGTGGTCGAACGGGGCACGAAAGGCTTCACCACGCCGAAGATCGACGGCAAATTGTCCTTGCGCGCATCGGTCACCGGCGAAATCGCCCTCGACGACGCGATTGTGCCGGAGGAC
>CAYWWL010000217.1:0-4035 GCA_964461925.1 uncultured Caulobacterales bacterium
GCCGGCCTGGGCGATGATAAAGGCTTCCTGCTCGTGGAAACGCGCGTTCAAGACGCTATGGGGCACCGGGACCTTTTTGTCGGCCAGGGTGGCGATGTAGGCGGCTTTCTCCAGCATCGCGTCTTTTTGTTCTTTGTGCTTGTCCTTGATCTCGTTGGCGACGCTTTCCAGCCGCTTGGAGACGTCGCGCCAGAATTTCTTGTCCGAGAGAATTTCCGAGAGGTATTCGGATTTCTCGATCGACACGGTGCCGACGAGGACCGGCTGGCCGCGCTGATGGCAATCGGCGATTTGCACGGCGACGGCGCGGTATTTTTCTTCCGCGGTCATGTAAAGCTCGTCGTCCCAGTCGTCCCGGGCGATCGGCTTGTTGGTCGGCACTTCGACCACGTTGAGCTTATAGATGTCGGCGAATTCCGCTTCTTCGGTGAGCGCCGTGCCGGTCATGCCGGACAAGGTCTCGTAGAGGCGGAAATAGTTTTGGAACGTGATCGAGGCGAGGGTCTGGTTCTCCGGCTGGATCGTCACTTGCTCTTTGGCTTCCACCGCCTGGTGCAAGCCTTCCGACCAGCGCCGACCGTCCATCATCCGACCGGTGAATTCGTCGATGATCACGACCTTGTCGTCGCGAACGATATAGTCCTTGTCGCGCTGGAAAATCTTGTGCGCTTTCAAGGCTTGGTTGACGTGGTGCACCACGGAAATGTTGACCGCGTCGTAAAGGCTGTCGCCTTGCAGCAGATCCGCTTCCTTCAACAGCTCTTCGATCCGCTCGTTGCCTTCCTCGGTGAGGACGATCGAGCGGGCCTTTTCGTCGATCTCGTAATCGTCTTCCTCAAGGCTCGGCATAAACCCGTCGATGGTCCGATAAAGCTCGGATTTGTCGTCGGTCGGGCCGGAAATGATCAGCGGCGTGCGGGCTTCGTCGATCAGGATCGAGTCGACTTCGTCGACGATGGCGAAATGGTGGCCGCGTTGGACCATCTCGTCGATGGTCGATTTCATATTGTCGCGCAGATAGTCGAAGCCGAACTCGTTATTGGTGCCGTAGGTCACGTCGCAGGCGTAGGCCGCCCGCCGCTCCAGGTCCGACAGGCCATGAACGATGCAACCCGTGGTCATGCCGAGGCGTTCGAACACCCGGCCCATCCATTCCGCGTCGCGGCTGGCCAGATAGTCGTTGACGGTGACCACATGCACGCCATTGCCGGTGAGGGCGTTCAAATACGACGGCAAGGTCGCGACCAAGGTCTTGCCTTCGCCGGTTTTCATCTCGGAAATGCCGCCTTGGTGCAGCACCATGCCGCCGACCATTTGCACGTCATAGTGGCGCTGGCCCAAAGCGCGCTTCGCTGCTTCGCGCACGGTGGCGAAGGCTTCCTCGAGCAATTGATCAAGGGTTTCACCGTCTTGGTGACGTTTCTTCAGCTCGTCGGTGCGCTGCGCCAACGCCTCGTCGGATAGCTCCGCCAGGCTCTCTTCGAGCGCGTTGATCTTCTCGACCCGGCGCCATAGCGGTTTCAGCCGACGGTCGTTGGAAGATCCAAAAAGCTTTCTTGCGAAGCCGATGAGCGCCATTGGGGACTACACCTTATTAGTTGTATTCAGGTATGAAGCGACACAAACCTTTACGTATGGACTGCCAATGGAGGACAGGCGCGGTCGACGATTCTGTCGGAAGACCATACGGATAGGGACGCCGCTGCGTCGGTGAGAGATAGTAAGGGGCCCGGTCAGTGTCAACGAAAGCGGGGCCACTAAGGGACGGGATCATGCCAGCCTGTCATTTTAAGGTCGCAATGGCGAGGAGAGCCAGGGATGACTGAGGAGACGACGAATCAGTCGGAGCCGCCGGAGGAACTCCCGGAGGGTGCGCTGCACGAGTCTGACGAAGGCGCTGAATCGCCGCCGGAACAGCCCGACGCCGCCCGCGCGGCGGCGCGTCGTCGACGCAAATCCGGCGAAAAAGCCGGTTTTAAGCGTGGGGCGAGCAAGGCCGGCGGCAATCCGGTGGCGACCAAACCGATCGAATCGATCGCCGTGGCGATCTATGGCGTGCTTGGGGCGATGGCGGCGGCGATGCTGGAGATCGGCCGCGCGCTCGGCAAATTGGCTCTGACCATTTGGCGCTTGGCCGAGGCCCTTGATTCGGCGCTTTGGCGGGGGGTGGTCTTCGCCAGCCGGGCGTTCGGCTCGGTTCTGGCCGCCTCGATCAGCTTTCTCGCCGCCAGCACCTTGGATTTGGTGCGCTGGCTGCCGAGCCCCGCCGGGCGCGCCTATACCGCCGGGGCGGCGGTGGCCGCGGCGGTGTTTTCGCTCTGGATTTTGGACGAATTGCGCGGCGCGGCGCGGCAAATGGGCGATCCTGAATTGGTGGTGCTGCCGCCGGAAGATCCCGAAGACCCAATCGTGGCCCGGGTCGACGGCCGGTTCGTGCGGCTGAGCGACGTCCGCGCGGCCGCTGAGGCGAGCGGCCAAGTGGGGCCGGAGGAAACCTTAAGTCGGGCCGCCGCTTTTAACCGCGGCCTGGTGAAGTCGTTCGTCGAACAGCGGCTCCTAGCCCGGGCGGCGACGGATTCCGGTCTCGCCCGGGAGCGGGTGATCGCCCGCAAGGTCGCGGTGGCCCAAGAGCGGATCCTCGCTGCGTCTTTCGTGAAATCCAGGGTCGACGCCGCCACCACCCCGGAACGGGTGCGGCGGTTCTATGAATCGCAATCCGATCTAGTGCGTCTCGGCGACGAGGTTCGGGCCCGGCAAATCGTCGTCGAAACCCAGGAAGAAGCCGAGGAAATCCTCGCCTCCCTCAAAGCCGGGGGGGATTTCGCGGTGATCGCCAAAGCGCGCTCCCTCGACCGCTCCACCGCGCCTCGGGGCGGGGAGATCGGCTATTTCACCCGGCACATGATGACCCCGGTGCTCGCCAACGCCGCGTTCACCACGGCGGTCGACGATTTTGCGCCGCTGTTCTTCACCCAATATGGCTGGCATATCGTCGAGGTGCTTGACCGCCGACCGGCCCCGACGGTGCGCTTTGAAGCGGTGGAGGAGAGCATTCGCGACTTCCTCACCCAAGAAGTGATCGACGAGATTATCGCCGGTTTGACCGCGGAGGACGAAATCCTGTATTTCCCGCCGCCGCCGCGCGGCGAGGACGATCGCCCTGGTCGGTTGCGGCCCGGCACCGGGTAGCGCGCGACAGGACCCGCGCGCCGGACCGGCGCGACGCTAGACGCGCAGGGAAGAAGGACGTTCGATGACGAACCTATTGCTGGTGGTGGCCGTGGCGATGATCGACGCCGACGGTCGGGTCTTGTTGGCGCAGCGGCCAGAGAACAAGTCGCCGTCGCTGAAATGGGAGTTTCCCGGCGGTAAAGTCGCGCCAGGCGAAACGCCGGAAGCGGCGTTAATCCGCGAGCTGAAAGAAGAACTCGACATTAACGTTACCGCTTCGTGTCTGGCGCCGCTTGCATTTGCCTCGGAGCCGTTAGGCGACCTTCACCTTTTGATGCCACTTTTCGCGTGTCGCAAATGGGATGGGTCGCCCAAACCGCTCGAAGCCAACGCGCTTAAATGGGCGAGGCCGGAAAATTTGTTGCAATTCGATTTAGCCCCGGCGGATCGTCCGTTGGCGGCGCACGTTCGCGATTTTCTGCGGGGTTGAGCATGGGCCTAGGGCCGCGATCATCGATATACGGCGGCTTCCGAAGCGACGAGCGCGGCAGCACGGCGATCGAGTATTCGCTGATCGTCGGCATGGTCTTCCTCGTCATCGTCGCCGGCGTGAAAGCGTTCTCCGCGGAGAGCGGCGAAATGTTCGACGAAATTTCATCCGCCATCATCGCCGGTTAAGCCGGCGCGCACCGCTTCGGCCATCGAGGTTTTGCCTTGCCCCGGCTTTAAGGGGCGTTGCTGGCTTTTGTCGGGCGCCCAGCCGGTGAGGGCGGCGAGGTCGAAGCGCACTTCGTCGCCGGCCGCGCTTAAGGCCGCCGCGACGACGTCGCGCCGGAGCCCGCGTCCGCGCGCCCGCAACGTGTT
>CAYWWL010000218.1:0-4033 GCA_964461925.1 uncultured Caulobacterales bacterium
CGACGATCCCGGCGAGGCCGGCGCCGACGATGGCGATACGGGGCCCCGCGCCGGGTCGAGGCGCTGGGGTGTCGACGGTTGGATGGGTCATGGCGACGGGCGCTCCCGAGGTGACTGACGTGACTGCGGCAAGACGCTAGTCGATACGCGCGCCGCCCTAGGATTGGATGGATCCGCTCGCCTCGGCGCTTGGCCGTCTTAGTGGTTGTCGATCAGGGTGTGGGTTGCGGCGTGCGCGCCCGCGCCGGGCGAGGCGGCGGCGGTCTGCGGCTGCGGCGTCTCTCCAGCCCCGCCGAACGCGGCCAAAAGGGCGCCGTCGCGATCCTCGCCGGGATTGTCCGTGGTCAACAACCTGTCGCCGACGAACATGGAGTTGGCCCCGGCGAGCAGGCACAACGCCTGTTCGCCTTCGCTCATCTCGTCGCGTCCGGCGGACAAGCGCACCCAGCTTTTCGGGAACACCAGACGGCACACGGCGATGGCGCGCGCCATCTCGATCACGCCGATGTCGGGGCTTTCGCCGAGCTTTGTGCCCTTGATCGGCACCAGCTTATTGATCGGCACGCTCTCCGGGTGCGGGTTCAACTTCGCCAGTTCGTGAATCAACCCGATCCGGTCCTCGCGGCTTTCGCCCATGCCGAGAATGCCGCCGACGCATAATTTCACGCCGGCCCCGCGCGCCCGCGCCAACGTGTCCAGGCGATCCTGATAGGTACGGGTACTGACGACCTCGTCGTAATATTCCGGCGAGGTGTCGAGATTATGGTTGTAATAGTCAAGCCCGGCGGCGCGCAGGGCCTCGGCTTGGCCGTCTTCAAGCATGCCGAGGGTGACGCAGGTCTCCAGGCCTTCGGCCTTGACCGCCTCGATCATCGCCGCGACTTTCGGCAGGTCGCGGTCCTTCAAGCTGCGCCAACCGGCGCCCATGCAAAAGCGATCGGCGCCGCCTTGCTTGGCCTGGCGCGCCGCCTCGACCACCGCGTCCAGCGGCATTAGCTTGCCGGCGTCGAGACCGGTGTCGAAATGGCTCGACTGGCTGCAATAGCCGCAATCCTCCGGACACCCGCCGGTCTTGATCGAGAGAAGCTGGCTCTTTTGAACCGCGCCGTCGGCCCAATGGGCGCGTTTCACCTGCAAGGCTGCGCCGATCAGCGCGTCCAAGGGGGCGGCGTAAAGCGCGCCGATCTCCGCCCGGGTCCAATCATGGCGCGTCGGCGTCGACGGCGTTTAACGCGGCGTGGGACTCGGCGAGGGTCGGCTCAACAGGCATCGGGGAAGACATAAGCGGGACGCGGGTCCTTTTGTTGGCGGTTGGCGGTTGTCGATTGCGCGGCCGCATGGGAGCGAGCCAGGCGAGCGCCAGCAGGCGCGTCGCGTCGTCTATGGCGGCGCAGGCGTCGACGAGCAAGGTCTGAATCGCATAGTCTCGACGATCACGCGCCGATGCGCGCGACCAACATAAGGGATCGCTCAGATGTTACGACAGCTAATTGCAGCCGCCGCCTTGCTGTGCGCCGGGCTTGCGCCCGCCGCCGCCGAGCCGACGGGGCTCAGTCCCGAAGAGCAGCGGATCGTCGATCGGGTGCGCGGCAATAACGACGCGGCCTTCGATTTCCTTGAGCGCGTGGTCAATATTAATTCCGGCACCATGAACCATGCCGGGGTGAAACAAGTCGGCGACGCCTTTCGCGACGAGTTCGACGATCTCGACTTCGACACCAAATGGATTGACCTGCGCAAAAAGGTCGATCGCGCTGGGCATCTGGTGGCCCGGCGCAAGGGCGACACCGGCAATCGCATCTTATTGATCGGCCATCTCGACACCGTGTTTCCCGCCGACAGCCCGTTCCAGACCATGACGATTGACGGCGATCGCGCCATCGGTCCCGGGGTCGCCGACATGAAAGCCGGCAATGTGGTCGTGCTCTTCGCATTGAAGGCGTTGCACGAAGAAGGCCTGATCGACGATGCGGCGATCGAGGTGGTGTTCACCGGCGACGAAGAAAAAACCGGCAAGCCGATTGCGGTCACGCGGGAGGCCTTGGTCAAAGCGGCGAAGCGCGCCGACGTGGCGTTGAATTTCGAAGGCGGCGAGCGCGGCGCGGCGGTCACCGGACGGCGCGGGTCGTCCTCCTGGCGGCTCGTCACCACCGGCGAGCGGGCCCATTCCAGCGGCATTTTCTCCGACCGGGTGGGCGCCGGAGCGACGTTTGAAATGGCGCGCATTTTGAACCGCTTCTATGAGGAATTGGCGCCCGAGGAGTATCTCACCTTCAATCCGGGGGTCGTCGTCGCCGGCACCGACGTCGACTATGATCCGTCCGCCAACAAAGGATCGAGTTTCGGCAAGACCAATGTGGTGGCGCAGAAGGCCGTCGCCCATGGCGGCTTGCGCTTCATCACCGAGGAGCAAAAACAGGCCGCCCGGGCGCGCATGCGGGAGATCGCGGCGGACAATTTGCCGAAGACCGGGGCTGAGATCGCGTTCACCGATTCCTACCCGGCGATGTTTCCGAGCGACGCCAATCTCGCGCTCTTGGCCGCGCTGTCGCGCGCCAGCGAGGACCTTGGCCGCGAAGCCCTGGCGCCGAACGACCCCAGCCGGCGCGGGGCGGCGGACATTTCCTTCGCCGCGCCTTACGCCGGCGCCTCCCTCGATGGGCTCGGCGTCTATGGCGCCGGCGCCCACGCCCTCGGCGAGAGCATGGAGATTGACAGCCTGTTGACCGCCACCGAGCGCGCGGCGGTGTTTATCTATCGCCTCACCCGGGCGGAGGCGGCGCGCTTTTAACCGCCGCGGCCTTTTCAATCGCGGCGATCATGGCGAGGTCGCGCTGGCCGTCGATGGCGAGATCGAGGGGGGTGCGATCGGCGATGTCCCGCGCGGCAGGGTCGGCGCCGAAAGCGGCGAGGGCGTAAATCACCGGCGGCGAGCGCCCGTTCTCCGCCGCGGCGTGCATCGGCGTCTTGCCGATCTTGTTGCGGGCGTTGGCGTCGGCGCCGGAAGCGATCAAGATACGGATGATATCGGGATTAGGGTTGTAGCGCGCGGCGTAGTGCAACGGCGTATCGTCAAGATAGCGGTCGCCGGCCTTAAGGTCGGCGCCGATATGCACCAGCGCGGCGATCACCCATGGGTTCGCCGCGCCTTCCGCGGCGTAGTGCAGCGGCGTGGCGAAATTGTCGCCGACATTGACCCTCTTGCCGGCGGCGGCGCAGAGATATAGCTCGGTCATGGAGGCGGCGCGAAAATAGCTCGGCGAAGTCCAGCGACAATCGCTGCGATAGGCTGTCGCCACGGTCGCCAGCGACCCGATGATGATCATCGCCACCAGCAGCAATACGCGCATTACGCACACCATTTGTAAATTCGGCGCTCGCTGAAAAAAATGCGAGCCGGTCAATATGCGATTGACTATAGAGGGCGAAGCGCGCCGCGCCTATTGGGCGCGTTGGCTAGTTTGTTGGTTAATCCGTCGCGGAAGCGCGCAGGTTGTCCCACTCCTCGCGCAATAGGCCGAACAAGATCAGGTCGTGATAGCGCCCGCCGAAGCGCAAGGCCTGGCGCAGGCGGCCCTCCTCGACGAAGCCGAGCTTGGCGTAGACGTGCCGCGCCCTGGCGTTGTCGGCGATGGTGTCGAGCCAGACGCGATGGGCGTCATGGTCTTCGAAGACGCAGCGGAGGATCTCGGCGAGGGCCGCTTGGCCGACGCCGCGCGCCTCCGGCGCAATCATCAGCCTACCGATTTCTATCGCCTTGTCGTCGCCGCCGACGCCGCCGAGAATGACGAAGCCGACCCGGGCCGCGCCTTGCTCGATGACGTAATAGACCACATGCGCCTCGCCCATGCGCGCCACGTGGGCGGGGCGATCGTCGCCGCGGATAAACCCCTCCCGGCGCCCGGCGGCTTCAAGATCGAGAATATAGTCGAGGTCGATGGCGGCGGCGACGCGCAAGCGAATGGCGCTTGAAGATGTCGAATTGGACGACGGCGGATCTGGCTTGGTCGGATCTGGCTTGGTTGGATCTGGC